>JBEBSM010000005.1:0-30760 GCA_040394315.1 Lujinxingia vulgaris | reverse complement strand
CCCTGCGCCTAGTGCGCGGGCCACGGCAGCGGCCCCCCGACATGGATCGAACTCACCAGCCAACGCCAGATGAACGTCGACGACGTCAGCCAGGTCGGAAACTACGCAATCTGCATCGTCTGGGGCGACGGCCACGACACCGGAATCTACTCATTCCAAAACCTCCGCGCCATGTGCCCCTGCCCCACCTGCCTCCCCGAAGGTCTCCCCCTCGAAAAAACCACCCTCTAAAAACCCCATAAAAACCCAAAAAAGGGCTGCCCGCGATTCACACCGCCGACAGCCCTTTTGCTTTTCTTCGCGCGAAGCTCTTTGCCCCGCTATCCCCTCAAAGCCCCGGCGTCGAAATCAAAACCTGCCCACGATTCACCTTCGTCGACAACGCTTTTTTCGTCGCCGCAGCAACCGCTTCCTCCACCGTTTCACGCGCAAACACCCCAATATCCCACAACTCACTCAACGCACGCCCCTCACGCACCAGCTTTTCAGCCCGCCGCTGCGTCAACGGATCGTTCAAATACGCCCGCATCCGCATAAGCTGCGTCGCCGTTTCCGACGCCCAACGCTGCGCCTCCGGCGTATCCGCCAACCGCTGCGAGAACGACAAATTGCGCTCATAGACCTGAACCGCACGCTCCATCAACGGCTTAATCTGACTGCGAAGCTCCTCAAAATACATCTTCGCTTCTTCATCCGTCAGATCTGCCGGAATTTCCGCCGTGAACAGATCGACATAAAAATCCTCATACATTTTACCGATCATATAACCCGCAGCCACCGACCACTGCGGATGATGGTAGCGAAGCGCACGGATATAATTCGACTGCGCCCGCAAAAACAGATCTGCCTTTATCTGCAGATCGTCACCCATCCGCTCCGGCGGCAACACCAACGGAATCGCTGCCACGCGCTGATGATACACGCGTCCGATCCCATAATAGCTCTGCACAATGAAATGCGAGTTTTCCAGAACCTGCTCATCTTCCGGCGCTTTTTCATTCAACCGAATCAGCGCCCGAAAACCCTCTTCCGCTTCGTCCAACCGATCCAGTTTCAGCAACGCTGCGGACCGCCGCGCATAGGCTTCGATGCGATCGAAATGACTGATTTCACGCGTCAAAACCTGGGTCATCAGCGCAACGATCTGCTCCGTGTCACCAAGCTGATCGTACACATTCGCCAACCGATAATGCGCGTCCGTCGCCTCCTTATTCTCCGGATATTCGTCGATAACCTTGTCGTAATTTTGAACCGCGTTGTCCCACAACCCGAGTTCTTCATACGCAAGGCCGCCGTTATACAGCGCCGGCAAATAGAAACGACTGTCCGCAAAATACTGAATGATCAGCTCATAATACTTCGCCGCATCTTCGTAGCGCCGGCTCTGATACGCCTTAAACGCATTATCAAAAACCTCTTCCACCTCAATGGCTTCGGTTTCATTGGTGCCCGGTTTTACGCGCACCAACATCGGATCCATCTCAATCTTTTCTTGAGCGGCCTTCTGATCCGTCGGCATTTTATCAGGCGTTTTTGTGCCGCTCGCACATCCGCTGTTAGCAAACAGACCGATCAACAATACGAGTCCAACCAGAAGAATCCGGGAAGATATCGGATAAAAGCTCATGCGTTTGGCTCCGAATCCAAAAGTAGGCAGGAATTATTCAAATAATGCGCGGCGAGACTGGTCGAGCCCTTCGAGACTGTGGATATCGAGGCTGAAATACGGAACGGTTGCAAGCGCGGTGTGCGCCGGCAACTTTTCACGCAACAGCTCGATACTACTGGCATCCTGCGTAGCACGAAGCTGCAATTGCACGACATTTTCATGCAAAAGCTCCGCAAATTCCGCAAAATCAGTCACCTTGCTTTCGGTCTGTTCAACCATTTTTTCATTCATGATTTTGAGTTCGTTTTCCAACGCTTCAAGCGGCTCACTTACCCCTTCCCGATCAACCCACATCGGATGCACACGGTTCACAACGAACCCGCCCACGTGAAGACTGTCCGAACCCAATCGATCATGAAAATACAACGCTTCCTCAACCGTCAGCGTATCGGGCGCGGTCACAACCACAAACGTCGTCTTATCCCCAAGCAACAACGCCTGCACGCCGCGCGCTCGCTCTTCAAAGCCTTCAAAAAGCGTCGAAAACGTCCGCAAAAACACGCCCAGATCGTTCAGCAACTGCGCGCCCGTAAACCGCCCGATGGTTTTCACCACATACGACGTCCCGACCGAAAACAACCCCAGCCCCGAGCGCCCCGTAAACGCGCCTGGCTTATACATCCACTGCAAAGCCCGACTACTCACCGCGTCCGCCATGCGATTGGGCGCTTCCAAAAAGTCCAGCGCATGACTCGTCGGCGGCGTATCCAGCACGATCAGATCGAACTCACCACGATTGTAAATTTCATACAAACGCTCCGACGCCGCATACTCCTGCGTACCCGCCAGACTGCTCGAAAAATGCCTGTAGAAACGATTGTTCAAAATCTCATCACGCGTCTTTTTATCCGGCGCGTGCGTATCGACCAAATGATCAAACGACTCCTTCATATCCAGCATCATCGCCCACAACTCACCTTTGGGTTCGATCCCGAGCTTGCGAAAACGCTCCAACGGAATCTGCTGAATATCATTGCCCAGCTCTTCAACCCCCAGGCTGTTCGCCAGACGTCGCGCCGGATCGATCGTCAAAACCAGCGTTTTTCGCCCCTGAATCGCTGCATGCAACGCGATCACGGCACTCGTCGTGGTCTTCCCAACGCCACCAGACCCCACACACACTACGATTTCACGAGACGCGATCAACGCATCAAACGTCTGCGCCGCACTCGAAGACTTCCTCGCCATCTTCTTACCCTGCTGACTGATTAGACGCGTCCGAATCGCCATCGAGCTGACGTTCGAGTGCATCGGCCATTTCACGGATGATCGCAAACGTCATCCGATCCATGAAATAATAAGGAATACGAAGCATCGGCAGATCGGCCTCTTGCTCAAGCCGTTTCACATAGAGTTGCTGCAACCGCACGCGCCCTGCACGAAAACGCCCGGCCTCCATAAAGCCCCGCATCCGAGGTTCTACCGACGGCTCAAGCTCCGCACTTTTATCCAGCCACTCACGCTGCGCTTCGTCAAAAAGCGGTCGATACACCGCGTTCGCAATCACGTAACCAATTGGAATCTTGAGTTTATCTCGCATCACGTCGCGCAGCATCATCGTTTCATTGACCGGCAATTCCTCGGCCAACGTCACCAGATTGATCGCCGTGCGCTCCGGATCTTGCAACAACTCCTCGATCTTACGCGCCTCGTCGTACATCAAACCCGAGTTGATAAGCGACGTAATCACCGACGGAATCTGCAACAAAAAGATCCCATGTCCGGTAGCCGGCGCATCGACCACGACCTTGTCCCACACGGGTTTGCCGGCCGCATCGGTTTCCATCACGTGGTAATAGGCTTTTCCAAGCATCACCAGCTCATTCAAGCCTGGGATCACGCGCAAAAACGAGCGAACCACCCGATTCTCAAACACGGCACGGTAAATCAACCGCACCTTGAGGATCATCAACGCGTATTCTTCCATCGCCGCGGCGGGCGTAACGTTGACCGCATACAAGTTGTCGTCGATTTTCGCGATATCCGTCCCGACTTTCTCGGACCCAAATAGCGAACTGACTTTGTCTTTAACATTAAGCTCAATGAGCAATGTTTTTTGACCGCGCTGCGCACACGAAAGCGCAAACGCCGATGACATCGCTGTTTTCCCGACACCACCCTTACCCGAGAAAAGTACAAATCGTTTTTTATAAAGATCTTGTGAGGACAAATCGTAGCCAATGCGTGCGGTCACAAAAGAGGCAAGACTCTCATGCGAAAACGAAAACGGCAGCAGTTAAAAACATTCTAAAGTCCGCTGACGCGAGAAAATAGCGGCCTCAATGTACGTCACGAGCGCGCGCCGGTGCAAGGACGTCTACAACACCTTACCTTGCGTATGCGACACGCTCACTGTGCCCACAACACCGTCAATTTCAACCGATGTCCCGGGATCATTGTGACCGCGCTTGATGTAAGCCAGTGCAATGGGCTTGTCCAGAGCTTTGGAATAGATCGCGCTCAAAACCTCACCCATACTCTTACCTTCCACACGAACCGATGCACCGACTGCTGGAACCGCATCCGATTCCAACTCGATCCGGCGCAACAAACGCGCTGGTTTACCTAACGTATCGAGACGCGCGATGATTTCCTGCCCGAGATAACAACCTTTGGTAAAGCTGATGGTTTCGTACAGATTCGCCTCAAGCGGAATCATTTTGTCGTGAAGCTCGACCCCAAAACGCGGAATCCCGGCTTCGATCCGCAAACGCTCCAACGCCTCATGCCCGATCGGCAAAACCGTGTCGCCACCTGCGACTTCAAGCGCACGCCAGACCGCAAGCGCACCGTCCACACCGCACGAAATCTCAAACCCAACACGACCCGCAATCGGATTGCGCTGAACAATCACGTCTTCCCCGGCGATTTCACCCCAGGTTCCGTGATAATCCGCCATTTTCGCCAGCGAATGCTCAAATTGACCGGCTTTTCCAAGAATCGCCGCCGCGCCGTCACCATACAAACCAATCCGCGCAGTCTGCGCCGAACGATTGATGATCTTCACTTTTTCCGTAATCACATGCCGCCGCAAATGCCCCAGCAGCGCCTCGTCCAGCAACCCGGTCTCAACGTCCGCCAGCAACATCTCCGGAATATGCATAAACCGCATATCCCCGATCAACCGCCCGGTCGTCCCCACCGCACAGCTCCATTGCCCGCTGCCTTCTTCACCCAGCGCCATCAAATCGTTCGTCACCAGCGCCTGCAACCACGAAATCGTATCGTCGCCCGTGATCACCAGCGTATCGCGCTCACTACGATCCACCAGACCGACACGACCCGCACGCACCGCGTCGTATTCGCCTTCCGCATCGCCAAACGACGCCACAGTTTCGGCCCCTCGCCAGTCCATCCACTGCGCACCCAGCGATTCCAGGTACGCCTTATATTCTGCAGTTCGTAAGCTCATGGTTTCACACGTCGAATATCAGAAAATTAATTAATCAGCAGCTCGCCAATGCCCTGAGCATACGCCGCCGCTCCCGCAATTATTCCATCGCACATGTATAAAAATTCACACTCAAACCACCCCAAACCACCCGCGGCGAGTCATAAATCGAGGAGTACGAAGCCGCCGTGTCCGGGATAGGCCTCTGTCCGGCCATCCCGGACACGTCGGCGAAGTAATCGTCGATTTAGGACCGCCGCCTCTCAACGAGCAGATGTGCCAGATGCAGCTTGAGATCATCGTAGGAAAAATGAATCGGCAGCTTTTCTTTCAACGCCGCAAGCGGATTCCCAACTTCCCAGTCCGCCGCCACTTCCCGAACCTTTGGCAACAACTCCGCATTGAGATGTTCCGACAAATCAAGCGCATGACCATCACCCGCCAGCACCATAATATGGCGCAAAATACTCGCCGTCGTTAAGCCACGTACCTCCGCAATTTCCTCAAAACTTTTGCCTTCACCGATCAATTCAAGCGTGCGCTCATACGTATCGCCGTCACTCGATTCTTCACGACGCGGCTGCGTTCTCCGCACCGCAGTCCCCGGCCCAACTTCACCAAACCGCACACGCCGCACGATATTTTCACGCGTATGGTCCGGCAACGCACGCTCACCACGCATCACTTCGACGCCCTGATCTGTCAGCGAAATCGCCCCATGAACATTTTGCGTAATCAGTCCGCCCTGCTGACAAAAGTCCAGCAAATCCACAACGTCTTGTTGTCGCAAATAGCTCAGCAAACCGAACGTAGAAAGTTGATCCAGACCGCCTTCCTTCAGCTTTTTCGCCGCCGAACCACGCAACATCCCCGCCACCGCATGCGTTCCCCACTTGCCACGCACACGCGCAACACCACTCAACAGCTTTTTCACCAGCATATCTTGCGAATCCGACGCGTAAATCGGCATTTCACCCTTCGAAATCCCCGCATTTCGCGCATATTCCGGCCGCCCACTGCAAACATCACAATGCCCACAGGTTTTTTCACTGCTTTTCTTAGAACTAAAATACCGCAACAAAAACTGCTGACGACATTTATTACCCGACGCATAACCAATCACATCCAGCAAATGACGTTCTTCGCTGTCGCGCCGACGCTTCATATTCGCCCAATCGATCCGCAAATCCCGCGCACGCGCCAGATCCAAAATCGCAACCCACGGCCGCCCATCCCGATAGCCATAATCAATATGCCCGGCCGACCTAAGCTGACGAAGCGCCGAATCCACCGCCATCGGATGCACCTTCGGCGCACCCCGACCCGCGCGATTCAACTGCTGCGCAATCTGATCATTACTCAACGGATGCGTTCCCAGGCCGTTTTTGCTCAACATCGTCCACAATCGCTGAACGACCTCGCTTGTCGGATTCGAGTTCTCGACAAAAAAGTCATGAATCCCACGGTCCGCATAATTATACACCAGCAAACAATGCGCCGGCTCCCCATCCCGCCCCGCCCTGCCCGCTTCCTGATAATACGCTTCAATACTGCCCGGAAAATTGTAGTGAACAATCGCGCGCACATCCGACTTATCCACACCCATTCCAAACGCGTTCGTCGCCACCAGAACCGCACGCTCCGACGTCATAAACGCGTCCTGCACATACTCACGATCGGCATCACTCAAGCCGCCATGATACATCCCGGCCTCAATCCCATTTTTTTTGAGCGCCATCGTAACTTCTTCGACCTGCTTACGCGTCGCACAATAAATCACCGCCGATTCACCCTTATAATGATTGAGCAAATCCCGAATTCTCTTGTGTTTGTCCTCATGTTTACGCGTCGGAAACACTTCAAAAAACAAATTCGGCCGCGCAAAACCCGAAATAACAACTTCCGCATCCGGCAGGCTGAGCTGACGCAAAATATCCTGCTGCACATCCGGCGTCGCCGTCGCCGTTAGCGCCACCGTCGTCGGCCGCCCCAAAAGCTCGCGAACCTGGCCCAGCGCAAGATAATCCGGCCTAAAATCATGCCCCCACTGACTGATACAATGCGCCTCATCGATCGCCAAAAGCCCGACCTGAACCTGCGCTATCGCCTCCAAGAATCCCTGATTGCGAAACCGCTCCGGCGCCACATACACGACCTTGTATTTGCCCTGAACGATCTCATACAGCCGACTTCGCTGCTCCTCATAAGAAATCGACGAGTTAATAAGCGTCGCCGGAATCCCAAATACCTTGAGCGCATCCATCTGATCTTTCATCAGCGCGATCAGCGGCGAAATCACCAGCGTTATCCCCTCCATAACGCACGCAGGAAGCTGAAAACAAAGGCTTTTTCCAGACCCGGTCGGCATCACAACCAGCGTATCGCGCCCGGCCACAACGCCTTCCACAACCTCGCGCTGACCTTCCCGAAACGAATCGAAACCAAAAATATCGTGCAACGCATCATCGAGTGAATCGACCAGAGGCGGACAAGAGCTACGTGTATTTTTCATAATTTTGCTTCATGGCTATTGGTTTATTTTCAGCACTTTCGCACCAAAAACGCTCAAGTTGCATACAGCCAGAATGCAACGACTCTACAAGGTTTCCTGAAACTTCAATTCAAAGAACCGGTCCAAAAACCCGTCCTCTTATTATCGAAAACTCGACCGGTTTTGTTGCCTGGTTTTCTGCAGTTTCCAGAAGTTTCTATCCACGTCACCCGTAATTTCATACGAACTCAGGCCGAAATCTTCCCGAAACCTGCGGCACAGCCCTTATCACACAACACGCCGCAAGCTGCCACAGCCCATAAATACATCGATTCCAAACTTTCATTAGCCGATGAAAGGCCGCGCGATAAACAAGCGCCAACACACGACGATTTTTTATCCAAAAAACGCGTCGTGTATTGCTGCCCCGCCCCAAATTTAAGAAATGTGATCACTTTCACGATGGCGCGGCCGACCTGCGTAACCATCAAAACCGACGAATTTGTTCAACGTCAGTTCAAAAATCCGGTAACACCAATCGTTGGCGCAATAACCCAACCACCATAGTCACGTACGTCGTTGATAACTACCGGCTGAAAATCAATCCGGAAAACACTCAGATCAATGTTCAAGAATACGTATTTATAACCAACCAAAAACCCCGTGTTCGCACCGTAATAGACCATCGACGTCGATGGAAAAAACTGATGCGGATCCAGACCTTTCAAACTCTCTGGCAACCGATCTCGAACCGACTGCGAGAGCTTTGGCTTGGAGGAAATCGTCGATATCAATACCCGTGGCGCAACATAAGCCTTGAAAATTTCGGGATACTCCCAACCCGCCGACACCGCGAAATCGAAGTCATTTCGGCTCATTTCCGTAAGCGTAAGCCACTCAATCGAGCTGGACGCCACCGAGCCCTGACGCCCATAACCGAGCTGCGCCGTCACCGCCCACGCCCGATCCGGACTTTCATAAAGCCCGACGCGAACATCACCTTTAATCACCGAACCATTATAACGAATGCCCACATCAACACCCTCCAACAGCCCATCCCAGACGCCAAAACGCCCGATAACTTCTGGACTGCTGCTGATTGGGAAAAACTTATAGAGCAACGCCGCATCCAACGCGCGCCGAAAGGTTTCTTCCGAAATCTCCCCGCTACCATCCGTAACCTGATCGGCCGCAATTTTAGCCGCATCCGCAAAGCCCGAAATCGTCTTCGTATGAATATCTGTCTGAAACCCGATACTCCCCTGAACCTGCCCAGGCTCCAGCACGCGTGTCTGCGTCATATTCGTCAACGACGTTGCACAGCCCGTTGAAATTACCGAAACACTCACCATCAATAATCCCAAAAGTATCGTCCGCAGCTTCATAGTCACCTACTTCTTCCTCTCAGCGAAAAACCTTCACCGCCATGCTTTCCGCGTTAATTATCCACAAAAACTCGAATATTATAGCTCGACATTCATTGCTATCGCGTTCCAAACTCTGAGTAAAATCAATCAGCTCACACACTTTGAAAAAACTCAAAATGTTCAACAATGCACACCTCTTTTTTCCGTTATAGCTCACAATATCCAGTTTTTGTAAACCTCAAGCGTTGCGTTTGATGCTTCTCACACGTATAACGCCAGCTCGCGACGGTTTTCCTTTCGCGGAATCGTATTTTTCCGCAGAAAAACGTCGTTCTTGTACGAATTGTGATCGCTGCTCCTTTGCGATCCGCCCTGTCCAGCGTGGACAAAATCGCTCTCAATGAACGAATTCATATAATTTTCAAAGTGTTGTAGATATCTAAGGAGTGCTTCATGAAAGGTGGAATGAATAATCTTGTCCGTCAGGCTCAAAAGATGCAGTCGCGCATTGCCAAGGTCCAAGAAGAGATTGGACACAAGACGATCGAGGCTTCCACAGGCGGCGGCATGGTCACAGCCGTGGTCAATGGCAACCAGGAACTCTTGAAAATCAAGATCAACCCAGAAGTTGTCGATCCCTCAGACGTCGAAATGCTCGAACAAATGGTCGTTGGTGCCGTCAACCAGGCCATGGAACTCGCGTCGGAAATGATGAACTCAGAGATCGAGAAAATCACCGGCGGCCTGAACATCCCCGGATTGTTCTAAGAATCCCGACTTTCTTTTCGATCTGAGCATGTCTTTGAAGTCACGCGATCCCATCACAAAATTAATCAACGCGTTGTCCAAATTCCCCGGCATCGGGGAGCGAACGGCCACGCGGCTGGCTTTTTTTGTTCTCAAAGAGCCTGAGCAGTTCGCAAGCGAGCTTGCTCAGGCACTGCTTGAGGTCAAAGAAAAAATCGGTCTTTGCCAACAATGTTGCAACCTTACCGAGGGCGATCTCTGCACGATTTGTTGTGACGATCGCCGCGATAAGACCGTAATCTGTGTCGTCGATTCGACACCCGATTTACGCGCAATCGAGGCGACCGGTGATTTTCGTGGCACCTATCACGTACTTCACGGTCTGCTCAGCCCGCTGGACGGAATCGGTCCTGACGATCTGCGAATCGGCGAGCTTTTGCAGCGTTTGCATATCGAATCGGATGGAACGCAGATCGTTCAAGAAATCATCGTTGCGACCAGTCCATCGGTCGACGGCGAAGCAACTGCATTGTATTTACAGCGTTTACTAAGCCCGCTGGGCTTACGAGTCACAAGAATCGCCTCCGGCATTCCCATCGGTGGCGATCTTGAGTATACAGATCGCGTCACACTTTCACGAGCGATTGCGCAACGCCGCGACATGTAGCAAGATGCGGTTTCCAAGCGTATGACAGACTATCTTGTCATGCCGGATCGTATCGATTGCGTATAATCTGGGTTGTATGTTACGCTCGCCAACGGATGGTCAGTAGATTTTCGATTCGCCTCCAGGTCGAGAAAAACGAGGAGTTCCTCTATGCTTAGCGGACAGATGGTAATTTACGAGGAAGAACACGAGAAGCTCACAGATATCTGTGAGAGATTGGTTCGTGACGCCCTCGCCAAAGCCATCTTTATCGTCGACAAGGACGGTCAGCTTGTGACTGAAACCGGCGAAACTGCCGGCATCGACACCACAGGACTGGCTTCACTGGTCGCCGGATCAACGGCTGCAACGGGCAGCCTCGCTTTGATGCTTGGTGAAGAAGAGTTTCCAGTTCACTTTCACGAAGGAAACAACGTCCATCTGCACATTTCCGTGATCGGAGAAACGTTGATTCTAGTGGTCATTTTCGATGAACGGAGCAGTCAAGGACTGGTACGCCTGCGCGTCAAACGCGCGTATCCAGAGCTGACTGATATTATTTCTCTGTTGAATGAAAAGGCCAAAAAAGGACACAAAGATATCGACATCTTCGGTGGAATCACCGATGACGATATCGACAGTCTCTTTAACGATGCTTTCTAAACAAGATTTTATGTGACACCACGGCTGGCCGTGTTATAAATCAGCCGTGTTTTTTGGCCGCACACTGAACACTAATAAATTCAAACTGGTGAGGAACGAGCCAACCGGGCGCTGAAGCGGTTGGCCCATTCAGCCAACGGTTGTCATACGTGGCAACGAGAAGGTCTCTATGTCGTTCATAAATTACGCACAGCGGGAGATCATCCTGAAAATCGTTTACTACGGCCCCGGGCTCTGTGGTAAAACGACTAACATTAAGTTCATCTATTCAGGAACGAACCCGGATGCTCGCGGTAAGCTCGTGAGTCTGGAAACCAAGCAAGAGCGCACGCTCTTTTTTGACTTCCTCCCTTTAAGTCTGCCCGCATTTCGCGGATTTAAAACACGCCTGCATCTGTATTCCGTGCCGGGTCAGCTGTTCTATAGCGCCAGCCGAAAACTGATCATGAAAGGCGCCGACGGTGTTGTCTTTGTCGCCGACTCCCAGCGCGCTCGTAAAGAAGCAAATATTATCTCCATGGAAGATCTAAAGGAGAATTTGCTGGCCTACGGGTTCGACATCGACAAAATCCCGTTTGTTATCCAGTACAACAAACGCGATCTTCCGACAGCCATGCCCCTCGAAGAACTGCGCGCCGATCTCAACCCGGACGGCAAATTCCAGGACTTCGAAGCCAGCGCCGTTGCACCCGGCGGACCCGGCGTCTTCGATACGCTCAAAGCGATCGTCAAGCTCATCCTCGTTGAGCTTAAGAAAACCAAATAAGTTCGTTTCACAACGAAGTTACAGATAATAAAGCGGAATTCTCTACCCATGAGAACTCCGCTTTTTTGTTTGTTATCAACGACTTACGCTCGTTTTCTTCAAAACTCAGGAATTAGCCCGATTCCCCTCCTGTTAACTTCAATGTAGCGCGGTCAACAGTTGGAACGTTCAAAACACATTCACATGCAATTCATAAACTATACCCCGGCGTAGTATGTGGACGAGTTCGTAGTTGTAATGGTTCTCGGGAGCCAGAGAGTCATTTGGAGAAGAGTATGAGCATCATCAGAGAATTAACCTATACGCAGTGGGCCGTTAGCTCCTCAGTCGGCGAAATTCAGACGACCATTGAACACGCACTTCTCGTGCGCCATCAACCCTCAGAAGTGTACACCACCCTCTCCAGACTCATTCCGAGTACCCTGGTCTTACGACGCAGCCTGATTGATTACTTCGATTACCAACGTGACAACCTGTTCCCACGCGTACACCGCATCTTCGGAAGCGACTTTGAAGAGATCGCCGCGCTCAAGCAATCCCACATCCAGATCATCGACGCGATCGACTACTTTATCGACGAACTCCCTACCCCAACCCAGGATAACAGCCTGGAATACGCTCCAATGCGAATCGCGTACCTCGAACTTCTCTTTGAGGAATTCCTCTTCCTCTACGAACGCCAATCCGCCATTGAGCGTGCATTTTACCAGTCACTCTCCACCACGCTATTTCCTGGCGGAACGATGACCGATTGAGCCACCCGCTCAAAAAACAGCTCAGGCAACCGCTTCGGTTCCTGTGACAGTTACTCAATATCGAGTCGGCGACGCTTGAGCTTTTCAACCAGCGTCGTGCGATTCAACCCCAGCAAACGCGCTGCCCGCGCCTTATTACCTCTGGTTTTAAGCAGCGCCATCGTCAACAAACGATCTTCGAGCATATCCAGCGTGGCCGTAATATCCATGCCTTCGCTTGGAACATCGAGCCCCAGATGCTTGAAGGGATCGCGGTCAAAAAACGCCGCCGGCAAATCTTCTTCCCTGATTCGCCCGCTACGACTCGCCACCACACACAATCGCTGAATCGCGTTATGCAACTCACGCACATTACCCGGCCAGTCATGCTCGCGCAGATGACGACGTATTTCCGTACTCAATGGCTCAATTTTCGTGTCGTGAACGACATTATGCTCGGCAATATAATGCTCGGCCAAAACCGCGATATCCATCGTCCGCTCCCGAAGCGGCGGCAGCTCGAGCGGCAGAACATTCAAATGATAATAGAGATCTGAGCGAAAAAGACCGTCCGCAATCGCCTTTTCCAGATCAATGGACGACGTCGTAATTACCCGAAAATCCACAAACGTCGATTCCGTCGCACCCACCTGCTGAACCGTGCGCTCCTTGAGAACACGCAACAGGTGCATCTGAAACTGCAACGGTAAAGACCCGATTTCGTCAAAAAACAACGTACCGCCGTGAGCTGCCTGGAAATAACCCAGTTTATCGCCAGTCGCCTCCGCAAAAGCGCCGCGCACATGGCCATACAGCTCGCTTTCGAGTTGCGATTCTGGAATCGCCCCACAATGCACCGTGATAAACGGTCCAGCTTTGCGATCACCCATCCGATGCAAAATCCGCGCGAACAGCTCTTTTCCAGTCCCCGGTTCACCGTGAATCAACACCGGAGCGATCCCCTGGGAGAATTGCGGGAAAACCCCCAACAAATCATTCAATGGCGAACGATCATGACGAATGATCAGATCCCGCGGATCTCCCATCGCCGGCGACGCCTGGGCTAGTTCGTCAATCACAACCTGCACAGCGGCCAACAACCTGGAGCCGTCCTTGTCTCGCTCAACCACGGTTTCTGCGCCACTTTTCATCGCCGCCACGGCCGATTGCACATCACCCGGCACCACCACCACGATCATCGGTGCAAGTACTTCCGTTAAAGCCATACGCCACAGACTGCTCGCGACGCTGTCCTCTTCGTGATTCATCGCCACAACGCAGGCAATATTCTGCGTACGCACAAGCTCCAGAGCTGTGGTAACTTCGGAAACACCGCGTGCAGTCAATCCACGCATGCGCAAAGTCTGGGTCGCCCACCCCACAAATTCGATATCCTTGGAAACTACGAGTATTGGGTACTGCATGAGCTGTACATCCTGGAAAAATATATTTTCAGAAGACCTGTCACCGACAAACCTTAACTAACCTTGCAACGGCAGACGAAAAACGTCAAAGAGGATACGGCTTTTCATATCGTCCGTAGCCACTTCGATAGAGCCCACAAAAAAACCCAAACACCGATAACAAGCGTTGAGAGCACCTTGCGGTAAGTAACTACAACGAACGCTATCGAATTTATTTCTACATAGAGAAACCATGCGCGTAAAAAGTATCATCCCAGCCACGATTTCAGGACTCGACGACGAACTTCGAGGAACTTTCAACCACAGCGATCGCCTCGTTGTCGTCCCCGGCACAACACCGGGCGACAGGCTCGATGTCGAAATCGTCAGCATCAGCCGGCATCATCCGCTGGCCTACGGAATCATCAGTACAATTCATGAACGCGGCGATGACTTCGTTACACCCGCCTGCATTCGCTCCGCACCGCTGCGCGGAAAATGCGGCGGCTGCCAGGCCATGCACCTGAGCGCTTCCGCACAGCTAAACGCGCGCCAAAAGATCGCACTCGACGTACTGGACGCACTAAACGTCGATCGCAACGTACTACAACCGCTCGAGTCCAGCGAACCCTTCAGCTACCGAAACCGCTCCAACTACGTGGCCGCTCGCAGCAAATCCGGCAACTGGGTGCTCGGATCGTACGCGCCCGGCAGCCGCGAAGTCGCTTCCATGGCCGGCTGCCTCATCGTTCATCCCGAAATCACCGATGTCGAGCAGGCTATCCAACAGATCCTCACCGACCAGCGCATCCCCGTCGACAAAGAGCTCGACGCGTTGCGCTGGGTTTCACTCCGGTCCTCAAAAGCCGGCGCGGTTGTCGTCGAACTAATCGTTCGCAACGATGAAGCTGCCTGGATCGGTAATTTCGTCAACGCGATCATGGCGATCAGGCTCGACTACGGCAAAGTCATCGGCGTCGCGATCTCGGTCAACGACGACAAAACCAACGCGATCCGCGTCACCGACAGCAAGACACTGGTCGGCAAAACAACCCTTCACGACAAGGTCGGCAAAGTCACCCTAGAAATCCCGGCCGGCGCATTCGCACAGCTCAACACCGAAGTCGCCTCGCGCGCCTATACCCGTGCGGCCGAACTGGCGAAATCTCCCAAAATCGTCTGGGATCTCTACGGCGGCCTTGGCGGACTTGGCTTAAACCTCGCTGCCGCCCACAAGGACGTGCAGGTATTTGGCGCCGATTCAAGCCAGCTTTCCGGCGAGGCAGCAAACCGATCCGCAACCAAGCTCAAGCTGAATGCGACCTACATCACCGCAGATCTCAGCGCTGCAGATCACACCGATTGGTCCAAGAACTGGCCCACACCCGACACCGTGATCGTCAATCCACCGCGCCGCGGCCTCGACGAGGCCGTTCTGTCCATGCTCGAAACCAGCATCGCCAACACCCTGCTCTACATGAGCTGTGGCCCCCAGGGTTTCACACGTGACGCCCAGCGACTCATCGCCGCCGGCTGGAAACTCGACTTTTTGGAAGCCTACGACATGCTCCCCCAAACCGGTCACGTCGAGCTGTTGGCCCGCTTCACAAAATAAACAAATCCACAATTTTCTGACCAAAAACAAGGGCCTGTCACCTTCTCTGAGAAGGTAACAGGCCCTTATTCTATGCGGTTTGTTTAAAAAAACCGTTATTTCTTGGCCCGATACAATTCACGCCCTTCGGCCCCGGCCACAACGTCGTCCAGATGAAAACGCAGCGGCAACGTTTCGTTTGCCAGCCACAATTTTGCCTGGTCCGCAAAGTTCGCAGAGTTCGTCAATCCCGACTGGCCGCCGGGAATGATGTTCACACCGCTCACTTCACCGTCCTTGAGCGCTACGACCATCCGCATGACCGCACCACTCGTATAACTAAACTCCGTACCACTGATCCCAGGATGTCCGGCATCGACGTTAAACTGATCTCCATGACGCGGAAACCACTTCAAGCCACGACGTGGATCGCTCGCGTCCAGGTTTTCGGCCAACGGCAACGTTTTTGTCGTGATCGCAAACTTGCTTACCAACACCTCCACCGCCGGCTGATCTTGCAGATACCCGCTCAACAACGACTCCAAACGCACCAGATGGCGCATGCCCCACAGCCACACATCCATATCTTCGGTGCCAAAACCGCCTTCGCCCTTTGTCACATTTTCGGACGCGAGAAAATCAAGCGATTCCTTCAGTCCGTGCAGCATTGCCTCACGACTATTCTCGACTTCCGGCGTTTCCAGATGGTCGAAAAACACCGATTCACCCGTCGCCGGATTCCACGACGTCAGATCTTTTGGATTGTCATTGCCACGCCCCGCCAGGATATTTCCCATCGCACGCACACGACCCACCGAATAACCGGTCTGCCAGATCTGATCGTCAAGTCCTTCATCATCAAAGACATAACGCTGAAACGCACCAAACCAGGCATTGAAGATCATCGTCGCAACCGCGTCATCCTGATCCGAGTCTGTCGGCAGATCATAAAACGTTGCCACACCAGATTTCGCCTGATAGCCACGCGATTTCCAGCCCTCCAGACGCCCAACCACGGCATCAATCCGCGTTTTATCCGCCGTATACAGGTCCGCCAGACGTTGTTCATCGGCCGTCAGCAGACGCTTTGCTTCCGCCAACTCCTTCGCATCACCCAACCCCTCCAACAAATACGGTACAAACAACTCGCCCATGCGCGAATCGTGATTCCCCTGGATTTCCGACATCTTCGCAACATCCGCCGTACCATCGGCGACCGCCTTTACAAGCTCGCGATCGATCGTACTGGCCCGAAATCCCTCGTTCCACGGACCGCCAATATACCAGGGATCGTTGCTCAAATTATTATCGAACGTCGCACCAACCGGATCGTTATTCGCCGTCAAAACGTACTTCGAATCCGGATTCATCCGCTGCGGCGTTTCCGCAAACGGAATCACGCAACGATACGGATCGGTCTGCCCCGGCAACTCATCGACCTTGCGACCGCTGGTCGGAATCGAAAACCCTCCGTACGTCGTTCCATCGATCAACTGCGTCGGATTCGCACCCGGAACCCAGTTTTTATCATTATCTTTTGGCAAATAACCACGACACGGAACCGCCTGATACCCGGAATAATAAATATTGCCCGCATCGTCCGAAACCGTGAAGTTCAGCGAGCTCATCATCAGCCCACGCGTCGCATCACGAAACTCCGTCACGTCATTCGCAAGCCCGAAATTCTCAAGCGTTCCCATCATGTCGCCCATATCAAAGCCGACATAATCAAGACTGATAGCGGTCACAATACCATCGTTATCCATATCCTGCGGAATCACAAAACCACTGTGCATCCGCACCAACGTCTGGTTTGCACCCGGCGTATCGCCTTCCGCAGCCTCAACACCTTCGATCTCCGTCAACCAGCGACCGTCAAACGTTTTATAACGCACATACGTTACCGTACGCGCCTCGCTCGACAGCATTTTCACGCCCGCAACATTATACGTATCTTCAACGCGCTCCAACGGCTTCCACGCACCCTCGAACTTACTTTCGACAGGCTCACCGTTTGCATTAAGCCGGATTTCCTCACGATACCAGTCCGTAATATCACCGGTTAACTGCGTGAAACTCCACGCGATTTTCCCGTTCGTCCCCAGCGGCATCGCCGGAATACCCGGAATCACCAGCCCGAGCTGATGAATGTCGCCGCCACCATAAACCGATGTATCAAGCCCAACCTGGTACAAAATCGACGGAATCCCGAGCGGCAAATGCCCGTCCGCCGCAAGCAAACTCGATCCATCCGTCGTTCCATCGCCGGCCACCGCCCACGCATTCGATCCAAAGCCCTTTTCCTGGCTACGCATCCGCATCGATTCCTGCTGACGCTTCAGGCTGCCCGCCAGCCGCTCAACCATGCTCTGCTCCGATGCTTTCAACGTGCCCGTCGCACCGCCCGAACTCCCCGCAGGTTTTTGAGACTGATTCGGAGCACCCGGCGTACCCCAATCACCGGAAATCGTATCGACCAACGGTGCGGAAACCTTCCAGATATCCTCCACCGCACCGGCTTCACGCAACGCCTTATCCGCAACACCGTCCTCAAACAATTCGCCAAGCTTGCTGGCCAGCGCCGCGTTCGCAACATCGCTGCCATCAAAACTAGATTGATACAAAAACGTCGTCAGCATCGCCGTCACATCGAGCGCAGTAAAAGGCGTCATCATGTCCGTTGGTTTGGAAAAACCAAGCAATCCAGACGCCAGATCTACTTCACTTGGCGCCGGCAACATTTTTGCCCCGACATGCTCAATGTACGCATTGATCCCGTCCGCATACGCCGTCAAAACCGCTTTCGTCTCGTCGTCCGCCGCATCCAACATACGCTCGGCAACGTAGGCCATGCCGGTCATGCGCGCCTCAACGTCATTGCCCAGCGCAGAATCACCCAGCAACTGCGAAATCGTGCCCAACGCCAGACGACGCGAGAGATCCATCATGAAATAACGATCGCGCGCCGCCACAAAACCATGCACCCGCGCCAGATCTTTTGCGTTCTTCGCATAAATATGCGGAACATTGGCCTCCGTACGAACCACATGCACGTCGTCCTCAAGCCCCAAAAGCTCCCAGATCTCCGTCAGCTCAACACCCTCCATGCCTTCCGGCGCCGGCGGCACGACCTCTTCGTCGACATCCTGCCCGCCATCACTCAGCTCAGCATCACCGCCCACGTCCGTGGTAATTTCCCCGGTATCATTTTTAGGATTAGAATCCGGCTCACTGCTACAACCAGAAGCCAGCGGAAGCGCAAGCGCGGCGCTCAAAAAACACAGTGTCAGACGTCTCTTCACAAAGCCCTCATCGAAAAATTATCCAGTTCACAAGCGTTCACAAATCGCTCGTACTGTATTCATTTCGTGAGGCTATCGCAATCGTGGTCCGCCGTTTTTACCCGAAAGCCCTCACCCCACCAATTTTTTATGCCCCTCACGACATTCTCGCATCTCGATGCCATTCCCCTCATGATCCTCACGACATTCTCGCATCTCGATGCCATTTCACGCATGACCATCAGCCCAGATCTGGCATCTCGATGCCATTTCACGCATGACCATCAGCCCAGATCTGGCATCCCGATGCCATTTCACGCATGACCCACATGATATTCTCGCATCTCGATGCCATTTCACGCATGACCATCAGCTTTGCAACGCCATCCGATGCCATTTCACGCATGATCACCAGCGTTGCAACGCCATCCGACGCCATTTCACGCATGACCAACCGCTTTGCAACACCATCTCGATGCCACTTCTGCATGGCTCCGCTCCCATCTCTGAGACAGGTACCCGGCCCTCAATTTGTGACAAAGCCCCCCTCTCAGAGAAGGGAGCCGCCCAGCACAGACGCAGCCCACAGCGCATTTCCACGCTCCCAAACTCACCGATCATGAGCATGTTTTCAAAAGACGTTTATACAACGAAGACAGCCAACATTCGTTGACACCGCACCACGCGCCTGACATCTTCGCCACCTCAACGCTCACTACAAAAGGTAGGAGCACTTCTTTTTGTGGAGGAATTCAAAAAATGGCCTACGAATTCATCTGCTGGTCCTGCGGCAAAGCAACTGAAAAACTCGACAAGGTCTTTCGCGACGACACCTGCTCGCACTGCCACATCGCGATGAAATCCTGTCGAAACTGCGAGTTTTACGACCCCTACGCCCACGACGAATGCCGCGAACCGATGGCGGAACAGGTGCGCGATAAAGAGCGCGCAAATTATTGCGATTATTTCAGGCCCGGCGCCCAGGACACCGGCCAGGCCAGCGCCGCCGAGCTTGCAAAAGCAAAGCTCGACGCGCTGTTTAAGAAGTAATCAGAGTGAAAATGTGCGCGTAATGTTGATGGCCGCCAAAAACGGCTCGTCATGACTGACTACGAGCAGCGCGCCGTCATACGCGCGCAGCCCCGCCTCGACGGCTTCGATGGATTCCACATCGAGATGGTTCGTCGGTTCATCCAAAATCAACAGCGGCGACGGCGACGCACTGCCCAACACACACGCCAGGCCGGCGCGCAATAACTGGCCGCCACTCAGGCTGGACACGAGCTGCAGCGCCGTATCCGAGCGAAACATCAAGCGTGCAAGCGCTGCACGACAGGCGTTTTCGTCGGCCGTGGGGTTCAATTGACGGAAATTATCCAGAACCGACATCGCCGGATCGAGCAAACTCACCTGCTGATCGAGCATCGCAAAGTCTGTCATTACCTGAACGCTGCCCGTCCACGGCTGCAACTCTCCGGCAACGACCTTCAAAAACGTGGTTTTTCCACTGCCGTTTGCTCCCACAACCGCGACGCGTTCAGGGCCGGTAATATTGAGCGAAACATCTCTAATAATCGGACTGCCCGGCTCATAACCGGCGCGAATGTTGTCCACGTTCAGCACCGTTTTATTGCCCGGCAAACCCGTGGACGACAAAACGACCGAAACCGGCTGCAGAATTTCGATGCGCCGGCGCGCTTCGGCAGCTTCCTCAAGCGCCTGAGCGCGCCGATTTTCGGCGAGCCTGGCGTTTTCACCGCTCGTGTTCTCACTGCGGTTTTTTGCACGATCGAGCAAAATCTTCGGTGCACCGCCCTTACTACGGCTCTTTTGACCTGCGCTGTCTTTGCGAGCCTTGCGCTCGACTGTGGCCTGCGCACGCCTGGCGGCATCCTGAATCCGACGTTCGGCGTCGGCCAGATCATGTTGAGCCGCTGCAAGTTCAATCGTCTTTCGCTCGCGATAATGGCTCCAGTTGCCGCCATAACGCGTTGCGCCGAGCGAAGTTAGCTCAACAATCACGTCTACGGTTTCTAAAAGCTCGCGATCATGACTGACGATAATCGCGCCTTTTCGCCAGCCCGCCAGCAGCTCGATCACCGCCTGACGCCCACCGCGATCGAGATTATTCGTCGGTTCATCGAGTAAAATAAAATCAGGCTCCGCAAAAATCAGCGCGGCCAGCCCGAGTCGCGTGCGTTGCCCGCCCGAAAACTTACTCAACAATGTGGTCGGCGGCGCATCCAGACCGACGCGTTGCAGCGCCAGCTCCATGCGCGATTCCAGCGTCCAGTCCGCCTCCGACAACTCATCAATGGTCGCAAGACCGGCTTCCGCTCGATTCAACAGTTCCAGAGCGGCGGCCACACCGAACAGATGCGCGATCGTTTCCTCTGACGCGACCTGCACAGTCTGGCGCAAAATGCCCAGCGAGCCGTGGACCGAAATCGTTCCGCCCTGAGGCTGGAGTTCGCCCGCGATCAGCTTGAAAAGCGTGGTTTTCCCGACGCCGTTTCGCCCCACAAGGCCCGTGCGAACGGGCTCAAAATGTACATTGAGTTCGGAGAAAAGCGTTCGGCCTTCGGGCAAAGACCAGCTCAAATTCGACAGTGTAATGGATTGCATCATCACCTAAAAACACTCTGTCTGCGAAAGCCGAACGCGTAATTTTCTAATCAGAGATCAGAAAATTAAAAGTCTGCGTTGCCCGGCACACGTGGGAACGGAATCACGTCGCGAATATTCTCGATGCCGGTCGCATAATTTATCGTGCGCTCAAATCCCAGACCGAATCCAGCGTGCGGAACCGTTCCAAAACGGCGCAGATCGCGGTACCACCAGTAATCGTCTTTCGACAGGTTGGCTTCGGCAATGCGCGCGTCGAGCACGTCGATGCGCTCTTCGCGCTGGCTGCCACCAATAATCTCGCCAATACCCGGCGCCAGCACGTCCATCGCGGCGACCGTGCGTTCGTCGTCGTTCAGACGCATGTAGAAGGCCTTGATTTCTTTCGGGTAATTCATGACAACGACCGGTTTTTTGAAGTGTTTTTCACTCAAATACCGCTCGTGCTCGCTCTGCAGATCGATGCCCCACTTCACCGGAAATTCGAATTTGTGGGATTTGGCAGCGATTTCCAAAATCTTGACCGCTTCGGTGTAATCGATGCGCTCAAAGCTCGATTCCACAAAGCTTTCCAGACGCTGGATGCAGGTTTTATCGACGAATTTATTGAAAAACTCCATGTCATCGCCGCGCTCGTTGAGCAGCGTCGTGAAGAGATATTTCAAGAACGCTTCGGCCAGATCTGCGTCGTCATTCAGGTCCGCGAACGCAATTTCTGGCTCAACCATCCAGAATTCGGCCAGATGACGCGAGGTGTGCGAGTTTTCGGCGCGAAACGTCGGTCCAAACGTGTAAACCTTGCTCATCGCCAGGCAGTACGCTTCGACGTTGAGCTGTCCGGAAACCGTCAGGTGTGCTTCACGACCGAAAAAGTCCTGTGAAAAGTCCACCGAACCATCGGCCTTGCGCGGAACATTGGCCATATCGAGCGTAGAAATGCGGAACATTTCGCCAGCGCCCTCGGCGTCCGACGCGGTGATGATCGGCGTGTGGACCCAGAAAAATCCCTGCTCATCAAAAAAGCGGTGCACGGCCATCGAGAGCGTGTGACGCACGCGCGTGACCGCTCCGACAAGATTCGTGCGCGGGCGAAGATGCGCCTGACTTCGCAAATACTCCATCGAGTGACGCTTGGGCGCCATCGGATAGGTGTCCGGATCTTCAACCCAGCCAACGACCTCAATGCTCGACGCCTTGATCTCAAGCGCCTGGCCTGCGGCCGGCGATTCGACCAACTCGCCCGTCACAATCACCGAGCAGGCTGTGGTTAATTTTGTGATTTCCGAGGCATAATTCGGCAGCGTATTCTCGGCCAGAACCTGAATCGGATCGAAACACGATCCGTCATGCACGCCAACAAATGAAAAGCCGGCCTTGGAATCACGGCGCGTACGCACCCAACCTTTGATGGTTACTTCGGAGCCGGCCTCAATCTTGCCGGCGAGCAAATCGCGAATCATCGAGTAGGACATGAAAAAAACACCTCGGTTATCTCAAAATCTCAATTTTTGTGAACTTAGTGCCCGAAAAAAGTAATGGATTACAAACCAAACACGGGCTGCGCGCCTTCTATCATTGTATACAACGCGCGCGCAATCAACGCGGCGGACTCTCCAGCATCAGCGTGACCGGCCCGTCGTTCACCAGCTCGATTTGCATCATCGCGCCGAACTTTCCCGTCTGCACGGAAACACCCCGCGCCCGTGCCCGCGCGATAAATTCTTCATACAATCGATTGGCCTCGACCGGTTTCATGGCCTGCACAAAACTCGGACGCCGACCTTTTCGCGTGTCGCCGTACAATGTGAACTGACTCACGATCAGCAATTCACCACCGACATCGAGCAGCGAGCGGTTCATTTTGTCGTTTTCGTCCGCAAAAATACGCAGATTCAACGCTTTTTCGAGCAAATAATCGATATCCTGCTCGTTATCACCGTCAGCAGCACCCAGAAGCAACAAAAGACCGTGCTTAATCTGGCCGATTATTTCTTGCTCAACGCTAACCTGCGCGCGGGTAACCCGCTGAATAAGCGCACGCATTCACACTCCTTTGAGTTGATTTATTTTCAGTTGATTGCCCGGCAATAAACCCTGCCTACCCTTGTACTGATGCAAAAGCGTCCAGGCCAGGTGTGTTGTATGCATGATTTTGCGCAAAGCAAATCAAAAAAGAACAAGAGTCTGCTACGATTTTCGTAAGCTGCGCCGCTGTCGGCGCAACGGCAGGAGCCCTATGAACGACGCAGACCAAATCACCATTGTTTCCAATCGACTACCGGTGGTCATGCACCACAACGCGACCGGCTGGGAGGTCGAACCGGGCGCCGGCGGCCTGGTACAGGCCATGAACCCGATTCTAGAGCGCCGGGGAGGCCGCTGGATAGGCTGGCCCGGTCTGTGCGTCGAGGATGGCGATGGCTGGGTAGAACCGCTCAAGCAGGTCAGCAATAACGTCGGCTTTGAAATGAACCCGGTAATCTTGACCCGTGCGCAGGTCGACGGCTTTTATGCAGGGTTTTCAAACTCCGTAATCTGGCCACTCTTCCACGGTTTTGCAGATCGCTGCGACTTCGACGCAAAATACTACGAGACTTACCATGCGGTGAACGAAAAGTTCGCCGATGTGATCACAACGCACGCCAGCAAAACCGATCTGCTCTGGGTACACGATTATCATCTAATGCACGTCGGACAATGGCTGCGCATGCGAGGCCGACGCGGTCCGCTGTGCTTCTTTTTGCATATTCCGTTTCCGAGCTCCGAAAACTACACAAAACTACCCTGGCGAAAAGACATTTTACGCGCACTTCTGGCCTACGATCTGGTCGGACTGCAGACCGAACGCGACCGCAACAACTTCTTGCAGTGCATCGAACGTGTGCTGCCCGAGGTAATTATCCACGAAATCGGCAATCACATCGTCATCGAAACCGAAACTCGCCACGTCCAGATAGGCGTCTTCCCCATCAGCACGGATTTCCAAGATTTCAATCAACTCGCTGCCTCAAAGGAAGTCGAAACCCGCACGCTCGCGCTTCGCGAACAAATTGGCCCCTATCAGGTTTTGCTCGGCATCGATCGACTCGACTACACCAAAGGCCTGATCGAGCGCTTTTTGGCTTTTGAAAACGCGCTCAAAATCTATCCAGATCTCATGGAAAACGTGGTGTTATTTCAGCTCGTAATCCCGAGTCGCGAAAATGTGCCGGAATACCGCACCCTGAAACGTGAGCTGGACCGTCTCGTGGGACGAATCAACGGTCGATTCAGCACGCCGGCCTGGCAGCCGATTCGCTATCTATACAATACCGTGGATCAAGAAGATCTGTGCGCGCTGTACCGCCTGGCGTCGGCCGCAGTCGTCACGCCGCTGCGCGACGGAATGAACCTGGTGGCCAAAGAATATTGTGCATGCCAGGTCGATGAAACCGGCGTTCTGATCTTGAGCGAATTTGCCGGTGCCGCCGCCACGATGGACGGCTCACTGCGCGTAAACCCCTATGATATCAACGAATTAGCAAGCACCATCTATACGGCCGTCATGATGAACCAGAATGAGCGCAAGCAACGAATGCACATGCTGCGCGAGCGGATCCGCAAGCACGACGTGTTCTGGTGGGCAAACAGCTTTATGGATGCCGCCCAGCATCCAATCACCCTGGACTCCGCCAATCCATCGATTCGGCCGCCGAGCGAGTACACGTTTACGCACAACGGCTTCAAAAGCTCGCCTGCGCCCTGAGCCGTCCAAATCAGCGACTTGCGAATCAACCGAACTTCCTATCAGCGCAGCAGTGCCAGCAAACCGCTGATGGGAATACTCACGTTGTCCAGATTTTGCCGCAGCTCGCGGTCCAGGTGGTGCAGTGTTTTTTCCAGCATGAGCGCGTCCAGCAAGACGGCCAGCGTTGCCGAATCTGACGGCAAAAAGGGCACTTGTTGTTCGTATTCTAGATATCCGTGCAAAAACGCTGCACTCATGTGATCAAACCAGTAGCGCGTCAGGTTTTCGCGCGTTTCCGACGAACCCGCCCCCATATCCGTTGCGTCGTTTGAAATGTCTTGTAAGCCCAAAATTGAGACGTTGTGCAACGAACGGATCATGGACGCCACATCCCACAACGGCGAACGCTTGATGCGTCGCTCCCCGATTGGTAACCAGGGATGTCCTTCGAGATCGATAATCATAAAATCATTATTTTCCGTCACCAGAAGGTCACGCAGGTGAAGATCTCCGTGAATTCGCGTGCGCAATCCGTCGATTCCCGAATCGATCAATCCCCGGAACGACGCGAGCATCCGATCACGACTTTCGATAATCGTGCGCGCCGAATCCTGTAGTTTTGGAGGCAGCCGATCGAGTTTTCGCTCCAATTTCCGGATCGTGCGCACCGTTAACGTCCGCATCGACTGGTAGCGCGCACGCTCATAACTGGGAGTTAGCGGCTCGGCAGCAAAATCTACATCCGTCGCAGCAGTTGCCAGGGCTTCGTGCAAGCGTGCAATTCGATTCCCCAGTAGATTTGCGCGCGCCACAGCAGATCCCATCAGAAAATCGACTTCAGCCGTGGGATGTTCCTGTGCCGTGCGCAACAAATACTCCGTTCCCGCTCCGTCCGAGAATTCCAAGGGCTGATCGAGATCTGGAATCCGTTCAAAGAAGCTCCGCAGTGAGTTCACCGCCCATTTCCAGCCGTCATAACGATTGGCCACATAGTCATGCACCACAGCAACGGTCGTTGGCTCCCAGCGCCCTCGTCTGTAGTCGATGCTGCCGCGAAGTGAGGCCGAATACGGGAAATTCCGTTTGTTCAAATAGCGCCCCATTTCGACATCAAGGCTTTCACCGCGCTCAAGCCGACGCATGAACTGGACGACGAAATCCGTGCCATAAATAATGGTCGTATTGTTGAGATCTCCGCCGTAAACCGTTGGCTCCAGCTTATCTATTTCTTTGGGAATGGGACTGTCGCTCGTCTCAATCCACTGCCCCTGCAACGAGCCTTCCGTACCCTGGATGTTCCATCCCCGCCGGATATGCCCGAGAAGATTTCGGCAAAATTCGCGGTCCGCCACTGCATCAAAGACGATCCCATCTTCCTTTTCTGACAGAATGTATATCGGTGCAATAATCGCGTCAGGCATTTGTCTGGCGATCTGCGTTTGTTGTTCACCGGTGGCGTAACCGATTGGAACAACATAGGTTTCGTTGTCACCGTTTAGAAAGCGCACGTCGAGAAAGCACAAAAACGCATGGTTTTTATCCTGGCGCATACGCAATCGCTCAGTAATTTCAATGGAATCGATCCGTCGGCCACGCGCAAGAAACCAGGGCTGTTTGAGAACAAAAGTCGCCAGGTAAGCCTGTAAGTCATCGCGCAAACGGCCATCGAAAACAGACGGCCATTCGCTGTGCACATCAAGACGCTTTGGACTGACCTGCGGAATTGCCAGCTCCGCATCGGTTGGCTTGGTTCGCTGTAACGAAAACCAGTAGCTTCCATACGGCCCAAGCGTCATGGGATATTCTCGCCCCTGGATCTGCGGAAACTCCGTACGTCCCCACAGCTCCAACGGCCACAGCCCTTCAAAACGCTCCAGATCGAAGACAACATGCTGAACTGCGCGCGAAAGATTGGCCACGCTCAAGATGATTTCGTCGTCTTCGCAACGCACAAAGGCCAGCACTTTTGGATTGTTATTGGCGATAAAATGCAAATTCCCGCGGCCAAACGACTTGTAACGCTTACGAATCGAAATCAGCTGTTTTACCCACTGCAACAACGACAGAGGATTGCTTTCCTGCGTCATTACGTTGGTCGATATATAATGATATTCGGGATCAATAATGACCGGTAAATACAAACTCTGGGGATTGGCCGTTGAAAAGCCAGCGTTCATCGCCGGTTCCCATTGCATCGGCGTGCGCACGCCGTCGCGATCACCCAGATGGTAATTGTCGCCCATTCCCAGCTCGTCGCCGTAATAAAGAATCGGTGTGCCGGCCAACGAAAAGAGAATGCTGTACATCAGCTGGATTTTTCGTCTGTCATTGTGCAAAAGCGGCGCAAGGCGACGGCGAATCCCCAGATTGATCCGCATGCGTGTTTCCGGCGCAAAGGCGCGATACATCAGATCTCGCTCTTCGTCCGTGACCATTTCGAGCGTCAGCTCATCGTGATTTCTCAAAAAAACTGCCCACTGCGACTCGTAAGCGATGTCCGGCGTTTGTTCGAGAATATCGACGATCGGAAAACGATCTTCCATCTGCACAGCCGTGAAAAGGCGAGGCATGAGTGGAAAGTGAAAGGTCATGTGACATTCTTCACCGTTGCCAAAATAGTCGGCCGCTTCTTCCGGCCACTGATTGGCTTCGGCCAACAACATTCGGTCGGAAAAGCGCTCATCGATATGAGAACGCAGCTTTTTCAAAAAAGCGTGTGTCTCCGGCAAACTCTCGCAATTGGTGCCTTCGCGCTCGTATAAATACGTGATGGCATCCAGCCGCATGCCGTCAATTCCCATTTCCAGCCAGAAATCAACGACCCTGAAGACGGCTTTTTGAACCTCCGGATTATCGAAATTCAGGTCCGGCTGATGGCCATAAAAGCGATGCCAGAAATACTGCTGTGCAATCGGATCCCAGCTCCAATTGGAGTTTTTGGTATCCGCAAAGATGATGCGTGCTTCCTTGTATTTGTCCGGATCGTCGCTCCAGACGTAGAAATCGCGCTCGACACTACCTTTTGGGGCACGCCGCGCTCGCTGAAACCAGGGATGCTGATCGGACGTATGGTTTAAAACCAACTCCGTAATTACCTTGAGTCCCCGCCGATGCGCTTCTGCCAGCAGTTCTTCAAAGTCTTTGAGCGTTCCATAGTCGGGATGAACTTCGGTATAGCCTGCAATATCGTAGCCGTCATCTTTGAGCGGCGAGGGATAAAACGGCAAAAGCCAGATCGCGGTGACACCGAGTTTTTCGATATAATCGAGTTTCTCTGTCAGCCCGCGCAGATCTCCGACGCCGTCGCCATCGCTGTCGTAAAACGAGCGTACGTGAACTTCATAAATGATTGCGTCCTTGTACCAGAGATAATCGTCGCCAGCCATAACGTCCCTTTGGTTCCATACTGCAAACTTTAAGTATTAGTGTATGCGGCTCGTTCTCCCATCCCAACGCAGGCCATCAACGACGGGCGTTGGAACAATATCTGCCACTGGAATTATCGAATCTCGACAAGTGCGCGTGCGGAACAAGATTTTATTCACGCAAACAGTGCATCCAAACGGTTTGCGCGAATAAACGCTTGATTTTTGCCCCCGGCATCATTTTTTCCATACAATAAGGCTAGGATATGAGCAGCCACGTCTATAAAATCGTTCGCCTGGTAGGTTCCTCACCCGTGAGTGTAGAAAAGGCTATCGAAAACGCGCTTGGTAAAGCCGCGGAATCTATCCGCAACATTCGTTGGTTTACAGTCGATGAAACCCGTGGCCAGGTTGATGATGGACAAGTTGCCCACTTTCAAGTCACGTTATCGGTCGGGTTTACACTGGAATAAGATAGTTTTTTAATACTTCAGGGAGCACGATCCAATGAGTTCGCATAACGACGATTCTGCACAGGAAATGAGCAAACGGCAGCAAAAAAAGCTCGTCGAACAGGGTGTTCGCGAGCTGCGCAACAAGCCCGGCTGGGATCCGGCCTCGTTTGTGACGACCAGTATCAAGGAAAAACTCCTCGTCCTCGATCAACAAAGTGCTGGAGAGCGCGCTTATAGTGAAGGTCAGGCCTGTGCTGCTTGCCAGGCCGAGCGCGAAAACAAAAACGATGAAACCGCGCTTTGTGAACGCCACCTGGCCGAAGCCATGGGGTTTTAAAAGCGCGTTTCATCGTTTTGTCGTTTTATCGAGCGTTTACGAACACTTACGAACGCTCGATGAGCTCCACCTTGTAGCCATCCGGATCTTCAATAAACGCGATGACCGTGGTGCCGTGCATCATCGGCCCGGGTTCGCGCACGATATTTGCGCCGGCTTTGCGAAGCGCGTCACAGGTCGCATAAATATCCTCCACGCCTAGCGCGATGTGCCCGTACGCATTGCCGAGCTCGTAGCTTTCTACGTCCCAATTGTGCGTAAGCTCGAGCACGGTGTGGCTTTCTTCCGGACCGTAACCCAAAAACGCCAGCGTAAACTTACCGCTCGGATAATCCTGACGGCGAAGTAGATCCATGCCCAGTATTTCGGTATAAAAAGCGATGGAGCGATCCAGATTACCGACGCGAAGCATTGTGTGTAAAAAACGCATGTTTCCTCCTGAAAAATGTCTGCCACCCACGGGATTGCAATTGTCCGGCAATCACGTAAAACTAAGGGCTGCAGTGATGATTGAAACGTATATTTTTTAAGGCGCACCCATGTTGAAGTATGGTTTTTCCAAACGCATTATTCTGATCATGATGGCTTTGTTGATCGCGATGCTTGGCGGATGTACCGATGAACCGTCTTCAAACGACGTCGTCTGCAGCGCGGGAGAACGCGTTAACCCGATTACCAGTCTCTGCGAACCCACGCGCACTGAAATCCCATCCTCGGACACCGACGTTGGCGCGCCTTCAGATACTGCCGGAATTGTTGACGCCGACATAATGGAAACCGAAGACACTTCTGCGGCCGACACCAGCCAGGGTACCGACGTTTCCGAGCAAGATAGTGGACTGGGCGATATTAGCAACCCGGAAGTAGACTGCCACGATATCGCCGCCGGTCAGATCGATCCAAGTGTCGAGTGTTATTTCTACGCGCATACCCAAAATATGCTGTATCTCGTCGATCCCTTTCGTAAGGTAATTCAGGAAGTAATGTCGCTGCCTGAAAACACCTTTGATATCGACATGCATACCAACGGGATTCTCTACGCCCTGGCCGACAACAAGTTATACAGCCTGGCTCCCGGCTCAACCACCTGGAACGAAGAAGGACTCATCGAGGTCGGCAATCCCAACGGACTCTGCCTGGATATGGGCGGCATTGCCTACATTACTTCCTACAAGAATTTATACTCGTTCGATCTCGACAGCAGACAGCTTTCAAGCCCGATTGGCGGCACCGACAGCCTACATCCGTATTCTTCAAGCGGCGACTGCGTGATTACCAAAGGCGACTTACTTTATATGAGTTCCAGTTCAAGCGCCGGTATCAACCCAAAAGACGATCTCGTTCAAATCAATGGTGGAACCGGCGAACCAACCAAGGTTGGCAACATCGGATTTTCAGGCGTTTACGCACTCACCGCTGCCTGGGATAACCTCTATGGCTTAACCGGTGCTGGCGACCTGATCGAAATTGATTCCCAGACCGGTCAGGGAAGGCTCATT
>JBEBSM010000004.1:0-30797 GCA_040394315.1 Lujinxingia vulgaris | reverse complement strand
AGACCGAGAACACCGATCTTCGCGCCGTAAAAAAACGACAAATAAATGTCTTTCAACACCTGTTTGTTTGGCGGGTACAGTTTGCCAACGCCAACCATCGAAAAAATAATCTTGTTATCGCTCAAAGTCTTTGTCCGTTATCAAAAATAGGTTTGTTAAAGTTCGTCCAGAATCATGTCAGACAACAACCAGCACGCAAAAACCCTTCCCATTCTTACTTATCGCGCTTCATCTACTTCATCTACTTCATCCACTTCATCCAGTTCGTTTACTTCGTTCGTTGTATCGTCTGCGCTTTGTTCATTCAGCATCAACTCCAGCGCAGGCTGCACAATGTCGCGATCCGGATCGTTTTCCTGATGTAACTCGAGTTCAAACAACGTCGGTACTTCGGCAATTTCAGGCATCGGCGATCGCCCGCCGTCCTTGAGTTGCAAACTAGCCCAGGCCTGAAGTCGGTACGCATCGCGATTTCTCACGCCCAGACTTGTAACCCGCCGCATCGTCGCCTCGCAAAGGTTATATTGGCCCGCCTCACAATAACGATAGCCAATTACATATAACCGATGAGCACGCTCTTCTGCACTCATCGTAAACTCCTTTTTTAACTTATTTTGTTCGTCGAGAAACCTGTTTACAGCCGTATTTGCAGACATTCTTGCAAATTGTAGATCCTGAACAGCGCGTTCAACAACCTCGGCCAGTTCAACAGGCATTGCCACCTGAGATTGTTTCTTTTTGCTCTCCCAGATAGCACCCGCCCCAACCACGAACAATCCCACCAATACGCCTACAACCAGATACCACCCGGCAGTATAACGCAATGCCCGCCCCAGAGAGGCCTCGTCCGGGCGCGGCTCGTGGTAGTCACGCACCCGGCCACCGTATTCATACGCCTGACGAACACTCGCAATCCACGGACGAATCCACCAAAAACTCATGCCGTATTTTAGCGCTGCATCGTCCTGACCGTTGTAGATTTGCCCCGCTCCCGGTGCAATTCCACTAAATATCGCAGCAAGCACCGGAACGTGCGCCGGCCTCGGATCAAACCCGACCGGCGCATACGCGCCACGCGATTGCTCACTACCGGTAACAGCTTCCGTTAATACCGCGCCCGCAAATACACGTGACTTTTTAATTTCGGCAATTTTATCCGCGCTTTCAATTTTCTCGGCCTTTTTCGCATTCGCGACCGGAATAATCTCTACACGCTCCACGCCCGGCGTTTGTCTCGTCGCAACCGGTACACTCGCCACAACGCCGTCGTGCGTATCCAACGCCGGCTGCCAGGAACTAATCGCCGGGCCATTCTCTGCTTTCGAGCGTGGCTGCGAACCCGGAATCTTCGTCGCAACAACCGGTGGCTTCTCTACACTTTCGGCCAGATCCGGAAACAACGCATCCCAACCACCCGCCGACTGCTTTTTCGGATGTAATTTATGTTCGGCCTTCGTTTCCGTCAAAAGTAAATCCGCCTCATTTTGAATACGCGATTCGATTTTATTACCGGATGGTTCTGGCAAATGTTTTTCGAGAATTTCATTCGCCGCACGCCGAACCTGCGACGGGATACCTTTACTTGCCAGCGCTTTTTTATACTGGATGGCTTCTTCATAACTCAAATCTCGCTGAAAAATGAGAAAATCCATCGAAAATTCTTGTAAAAATGCCGATTCCGGCTGCCCGCTTAACCCCGCCAGCCGACGCGCAATAACACCGGGCTCATCGTCACAATGATCCGGATAAATTATGACCTGATAGTTTTTTGAATCCATAGAAAACTACGTGATGAGCGCTATTGAGTTTGAAAATCTGGCGATACTTTAGATAATCACTCTGGCCAATCCGATGGCGTTCAAACCAGCCGTCCGATGGCCCATTGCTGTCGGCGAGCTTCGCTATTTGCTTAGCGCCAGTAGACCGTGTTACATCCACCTATCAATTCAGGTTAGTCTTTACTTCTGCCTTTACCTACCACTGAATCACGCAACACCACTTACCATATTCAGGAGAAAACGGCATGCAAAACACGTTTGCGTCCCCCGCGTCACAATCAACCCGATCTTATCTCTGGTTTCTCATCGTAGCGCTTCTTCTGACCATCGCCCCTGGCTGTATTGTCGAAGATGATGGCGATCCGGAAATCATTTCATTGACCATTACGCCGTCCCAAATTAGCCGCAGTGAGGCCGGAACCAGTAATGAATTTTTCACAGCCACCATTGAGGTCGCAAATTTTGCCGACGACATCATCGATGCCGAAGTTTATATCGTATCGCCCTCTCGAACCGCAGTTCCGGGTAAAATTGATATTGATAGAGACACCATCATCCTCTCAGAAATCGCAAAATCGTGGTTCAGCGGCCTTGAGCCCGGCGTATACACGCTCGGTGCGTCCGTAAAATCGGAGACCGTAGCCGATCGTAACAACGTACTTACAACGGTTACGGTAACGGACTAATTTTCAAAAACTCCGTCGACATTTCAGAATCAAAACAAGGCCAAATAGACGTTTGCCCTTATGCGTATAGATTGGTCGACGAATTGAGCGCCAGGTAGTCCTGATCCGTGCGCTATCCGAACACCGTTTTCAAAGAGGTTTGATATGGCAGAGATTCGAATAAAACCTGTAGAGCCGCGTACGTCGAATATCCAACAAGCGCTTAGCGGATTGACCGACGGCGTGACCAGTCTGGTAAAAGGTCATATTGAACTTGCACGTCACGAGGTCAAAGAGGAAGCGACTGCGGCCGGCAAAAACATTGCCGCGCTCTTACTGTTTGCCCTCATTACGCTGGTGGGTTATGGCCTGCTCAATATTACCGCAATTTTGTTCGCCGGTTGGTTCGGTGGCATTGTTGCTATGGCGATTACCGGGCTAATTTTAACGATCATTAATCTAGTCGGCGGCGGTTTTGCGATTATGCAGATCCTCCAACGATTCGAAAAACATACTCCCGGACTCACCCAAGTCGGCGAAGAACTCAAGAAGGACAAGCAATGGATAAGTCAGATTCGCGACACGAACTCATCCCCGCAGCTACCGGCCCAGATCTCATAACCTACGAGGGTCAAGACGGACCGGCTGCAGAATTACGCGCCGAAATTGAAGCGTCCCGCCGACAAATCGCCCAGAGCCTTGAAGATCTGCAATACGAAGTCGAATCAACGGTAGAACGCATCACCGACTGGCGCGGATTTGTCGGCCAACACCCACTTGCGTGTGTGGGCGCTGCAGCCGCCTTTGGTTTTTATTTGGGATTGCGCTAACAATGCTTTACTTGACCCTATGGCGGCGGTGCCGATGATTGGTCCCGCTCGTTATTTAATAACGCCCAAAGTCTTTTAAGGTGAGTGAGACTTCCGATGCGAAGAGGGCCTGCGAAGACATTTTATTAATCCACTCTTAATTCTGCGGAACAACATGAGTACGATTCAAACCGATATGCGCCACGACGAAGAGAGTACAGCCGTGAATGATCAAAATCAGGATACCCGAGAACGTCTCGAAGATCAGTACCACAATATCGAGCAGCAAGTGGTTCAGACTCGCGCGCAGCTTCAAGAGTTCAACGAGCAAGCCGTCAGCTTCATTCGCCAGAACCCGGGTTGGTGTATCGTGGGTGCCGTCACGGTTGGTTATCTTGTAGGCAGAATGGCCTCAAAACGCTGGTTATCCTGAGGAGTAGAAATGCACGTTTACGACGATGACTTTAGCGAAAGCCCGCTAAGCGATGACAGCACGATTGCGGATAAGACCCAACGAGTCGCAGAAGATCTACGCGGATTGTTCGATACGGTTCGCAACGATTACCCGATTGGAAAATACTATGAAGAGAACCCCTACATAGTACTGGCCGCCGCCGCTGGCGTTGGCTACGTGCTGGCAGGAGGACTTCTTTCACCGTTTACGCGCAGGCTTATGCGCGTCGGAATGAAAGCGCTCGTATTGCCAATGGCTGCAAGTCAGCTAAAAGGTACCAACAAATAAGATGCAGTAGATATCCGCGAATCCTTATCGGGCTGTCGACATAAGTACCAACAACCGCATCGATTCAAATTCTACATACAAATCACAACGTTATACCAGGAGCTCATTATGGATTGGAAAAAAGTATTCACAGACGTAAATCGCCAGGTCAGCAGCAGCTACGACTCGAGCGTTGAATCACTTCTCGAGCGAATGGGTCTTGAGCAAAAGCGCAGCACCATGGAAATCTTGCTACCCGTCATCGGTGTATTCGGAGCAGGCATCGCCGTAGGCGCTACGCTCGGAGTTCTTTTCGCACCAAAACGTGGAGACGAGATCCGCGGCGATCTCCGTCACCGCCTGGAAGATCTCCGCGAAAAAGTTCCTAGCACCTACAACGACCTTCGCAGCCGCAGCCGCGAAGCGGTATCCGATATCCAGGACGAGATTTCCAGTAATCTGCCTGGCTAATCGCCCCAAGTTTAAACAATATTAAAAGGGCTGCCCCCGACTCCTAGATAGGATTCGGGGGCAGCCCTTTTTTTTCTTGATACTTCAAATTGCGTTTCATTCCAGAAAGAACAACCTCAATAGGCGGATTCAGGAACAAACACGATATCGCCTGGCAATAACCTGATATTGCGTTGACGCCCTTCCACGATCTCTTGCATCGGCACGCGTACCTGAATCTCCACCTCGTTAACGACTCGCGTCAACTTGGTGTTGTTCGTACTGGCGCGCTCTGAGAATCCGCCGGCCAGCGCAAACGCTTCGATAATGCTCAAATTAGACTGGTACGGAAACGAGCCCGGTTTTTTCACCTCGCCGAACACAAAAATTCGTTTCGAGTTGTATTCAACCAATGCACACGAGACTGCCGGATTACGCACATAACCATCACGCAAACCAACCGTGATGAACTCCTCTACATCCGCGCAGGTGCGACCAGAAACCTGTATGCGTCCCACATACGGATAATTGATCGTACCATCGGTTGAAACCGTGAATTCACCCGATAGATGTTCTTCAGAAAAAACTCGAATCTCGAATTTATCTCCAGCCCCAAGCTCGCCGGTTTCCGGCATTTCGTTTTGTTGTTCAACAAGTGCTGAAAAAGCAGGATCTACACGTTCTTGGCCACAAGCCGTAAACATAAATCCAAGCACTGCGGCTAGGAAGATCCACCTGTTAAGCAGACGGGCGTCACAATACATGGGGCCACTCTGAGGCTAAAGAAAAGGGTGGAGCAATACAGGAGTAGATGGATGGTTACAGCAAACACATCAACAGCTCACTGTGAATTCAGGCTGGAAAAAATCAGAGCAAAAGACTTCTCTGCTCTGATTCATAGTTCACCGTAACCGGTCTATAATCTGCTAGCCTTGTTTAGAAAACTTAATATGTGAACGTCGTTTGAACCATCAACTGATGCTGTACAAATTCTCGAAGAATAACTTCCGATGGGTTCAGATCGACGGCATCTTCAAAGATCAAGATCTGATCATCGGTGAAGTTCGTTCCAAAACGATAGCGCAACTCGGCATTCCACCAATTGGTGAAATTGTAGATTGCGTTGGCGCCTGCTGACAACGCCAGGTCATTCACTTCGTCCGGCGAAATCACCTGCTGACCGCTCTGCGTTGGAACCCGCACGCCGCCGTCTTGATAGCGGTAATCACGGATGTTCACGTCGCCTTCGATGCCGACACGCAAGCGTCCGGCCATAAAGCCCTGATCGTAACCGGTATAGATTCGATGAAATGTGTAATAGTTACTGATCGGTGAATCGCGGAAATTGTATTCGTATCCAGCACGAAGACGATTCTTCAGGCTATGATTGCCGAAACCGTAATAAATCTCTGCAAGTCCCAGCGGACCGCTGAAGGAATCTCCGCTGTCATAAAAACCAGCACCGTAACCGGCCATAAGCTTCGCCCCGAGACGATTACTGAGCAGTCCGGTAAGTCCACCCATTACACGAAGCGGCGTACTATCGACTTTGGGAACGGTGGGACGGTTTGATGGAGCATCCTCATACTGTAGAAACGAATACGAGGCGTTAAGAACCAGCGCTGTTTTCGGCAGGAACTTCCACGAGTTTTTCAACGACATGTTGTGCGCGCCGCGATCAAGCTCGGTGTACAGGTTATGGCGGTACAACGTGTAATTGTATTCAAGATTGGATTCTAATACTCGGCCGCCTGGATGAAACCCCAGATTAGCTCCGGAGCGATTCCAGATTCGGTTAATCGACTGCGTCGAAGCCGAACTGGGTGCTTCGTTGGTTCGCATGAAATCATTGAAGATACGAAAGCTAACTGAACCACGTGGATTGAATGCAACACCACCGGTCAGTGTCGTCGACAAACCGCTTTGTTTGCTGACGTCTTCGTTATCAATCGCGAAATACTGCGTCCATGCCACGGCGCCATTGAAACCAATGTCAACGGTCATTGGCTCGATAGTCTTTATAACCAATCGCGGCTCGACAATTCCCAGAGGTGCGGTTTTTGTCGGCTCTCCGCCCGAGCTGTAAAAGAGGTTACTGTTAAATCCACTGCCAAGCATCAAGCCCGGATTTAATTGAAAATTACCCGAGCGCAGTCCTTCTCCGGGATCTGCCGACGCGGTCGCCGGAAAAGCGGCTAATGCCAGTGCGATCAGCGCAACACCGGGTAGGGTTGTTCTCAGTTTTCTATTCATACAAACTCTCGATTCAATATAAAAACGCGCTTACACGGCCCGATGTTATGCGTCGACATCTAGTAAAATGACGCTACCGTTCGTGTTCTGGCGAAAACTAATCAATATTTGCGACGTCTAACCACAGCCTGGCAACGCATCTGCGTTCGATACGTTGCCAGGACGTGAATCTCAATCGCTGCATTCCATCCGAGCATCAAAAATAGGGAGAAAACTTCGGCAAATCGTCAAGTACCAGGGGATCATCGCCCAGGAACGACTCGTCGTCCGGAATAATGTCGGGATCAACGGTTACGTCGAGAAGTGTGTCTTCTGCGTAGCGAACTTCTTCACCCGCGCAAACACGGGCTTCTTCCCCAAGTCCTGCAACTTTCTGACCGGCAATCGAGATCAACGTATAGTGATGCTTCGAGGCTTCTTCATCAGTTCGTTTGACCGAATCAGACAGGCTTACATAGCTCTGCTCGCTGACTTTTACGAAGCCCTTGATTGCTGCGATCTTCTCGTTAACGCAGTTAATTTTCAAAATATCGCGCTCCTGATTTCGGGCACGACCCAACACCTGGTCTGTTGAAGTCAGTGTTGATTTCATCGTTCCTATCTTATTCTGAGCACGCTCTAAACGCTGTGCTCCCGAAAGACTGTCGATGTCTTCATCGATCAAAGAACTCGAGTTCCGACCGTTAAACTCACGGATCGCTTGCTCGTTGAGATTGCCCTGTTGTGCAACAACGAGGCTCCCTACCACTGCAACGGTGAGTGAAACGGTTACGAAAGAAATCCAATGAATCTTCATAGCGTAACCTTTACCGAAAGAAACATGATACAACCCGCCTCAGTACAACTATTTCTACTACGAACTAGAATCACAGATAGCCTCAATTTCCCTTCCGGCTATTCATCATTCTAGTCCTAATGAGCAGCCACCTTATACGGTAAATCCCGTATCGCCTACCCAAAAAAGATAACACCCTGCAAATTCAATTCAAGCCCTCTACGAATTAGAAGGCTATACAACGTAAATCACTGCCCGGGTTGAAAAACAAATGGCATATTGATGATAACATCGCCGCCGTCTGGTGCGGGTAATCCGCGCAGGCTCTCGATTTCCTTCGCAACACACTTGCCAACACCGCCACCCACATCGTCAACAACGGCCTTCGCCTGCGAAACTACGCCGCGCGAACCGCGAGCTGCGATTGTAAAGTTGATGACAACACGTCCACCAGCCTGGTTGTTACGACGGAGCTCGCGTTCGTAACATGCCTGGATAGCGCCCTGGCGACGTCGGATTGCGGTCGAAACCGATTTATTATCCAGCGTACCACCGGCCATATCGGATGGGTCCTGAATTTTGATCGGGCGAGCCTTGATCTGGCTTTCAGAAGCCTTTCCGGTATCAACGCCGGCCTTTGCCTGTTTTGTACCTTTCAGGCCACCGAGATCGTTAATACCAGCACGTGCTCCAACACCGTCACCATCCGGACTTCCGCCCTTGCGGATGCCACTACGCTCGACGCCCGCTTCCGCATGTTGAACACCGGTCGAGTTTGCAAAAGCCTCTTCGGCCGAAATATTGCCCACACCACCAAGTAGGGTGTCGACGACACTGCCGCCCTCTCCCTTTGCGCCCAAAACGCGCAAGAGCGTCTTATCTTCAACCTGCTTCATGGTCCGTTCGCGCGCGCGCTGATCGGCCACATCTTCGGGTGTATCACTTCCATCACCGCGATCTGGATTCGGCGCGGCTGCCACGGGCTCCTCGACGGCCTCGCCGGGTCCGTCACCTTCGACAGTTTCGACCTCTACCGGTACGGGGACGTCAGGTTCTTCCTCGACCGTAATCTGGATAAATCGAGACGGGAATTCATATTGCAGGTCAATCGGGATGGGCCAGTCCTGGGTCGTCAGCCAGAGCACAAAACCGACCTGGATCAGCGCCGACATCAGCAAGAATATCACCAATGGGCGATCCATATCGGTATTGAAACCACCGCGCATGGCCGCAGATAATGCGGGTGCAGGGCGAGCCGCGGGAGGCGCAACAAACTGAAACAACAGTGAGTAATCACCGATTGCGACTTTGCCACGACTGCTGAACGGTAATTGAACTGAATAGCCCTGCGCGGTTTTTTTCGCGCGATTGGAGCTGATCAGTTCACTAAGTTCAACGACTTTCGCTTCCCCAAGGGTTAACCGGCCATCCATACCTGCTGCAAAATTGAGCACGTAATGCCCGTTTTCGACAGCAAACAAGACCATCGATTTCGGCAAGCTTGAGCCCGGTACAAAAAGCTGTTTCCCCACAATCGCGCTACCGATCTTCACAGGTGCCATCTCACGCTCAAGGCGTTCTTCGATGATTTTACCCTTGTGAATCAGACCGATGCGTAGAACCTTTTGGCCGGACTGGCTGGACATAAAAAGTTCCTTCGGAGCTTAACGCTCGGAAGCAATCATTAGAATCGTATAAATTTACGTTCTAACGACTGAGCGTTTACCATAGTCTATTGTGCGCTCAAAGCTTGCCGGAACATTCTAAAAACTCGCGGATTTTAACCGCTTCGAGCGCGCGAAATTATAACGAACTTACCTAATTACAAACTTTACTAACGAATTTCGATTATACAAACTGGTCTACAAAGTAGAAGCCCGGAAAATCCGGGCCTCAACTTTGCAGACTATAAAAAGTCCCTGGCGATGGATGATTAATGCAGACCGCCAAATGCTTTCATATCGCTTTTAATAATCGCAAACTTAAACTGGCTTAGTTCTGCCTGACCCGCAGTATACATGACCTCGGTAATCAAACGGTACGGCACGGTCTGGTCTGCAACAATTGTAACGACTGGTTCGTAATCTTTCTTCATCATCGCCGACTGACGCTTTTTCTCAGCGATTTGTTTGGTTAGCTCATCGAACAACGGTTGAATCACCATTCCTCGATCGCCACCGCGTTTTTGACTCTGATCGACGATCCCATCTTTATGATCAACGGCAAGTTTGTCGTTAACCAAAATCGACTTTCTGGAAATCGTCACCGATGTCATGTCTTCCGCAATGATCTGCGTAGAACTTGTCGGAACTTTAAGATCTGCACCAACCGCTTTGATCGGCTCATCACCGAAGTTCTTGAGAAGGAAAACAAGCATGATGACGAGAATGTCCATCAGCGAGTTCATGCTCAATGTGCCGGTAGGCGCATCCATCCGCTTCATCTTCTTTTTTCGCTTGCCGGTGCGCTCTAGCTGCCCGTCATTCCAGGCCTGCTCGTCGCCGCCAACACCTGCTTCTTCATTGTCTTGCATGTAAGCCCTCCAGGCACACGAGGCTTTGTATCATTCAAATTACTGCAAAATGGACAATACCGGGTCACCGAACAGAATTGCGTACTTATTGTTTTCGGTCTTTGGACTTGAACCATAGAACTCATCATTCGTATCAAAGGAGTCTTTCTCCAATTGAAAGCGAACGATATCCATGACGCGGACCAGAACCGTAAACGGCATATCTGCATCGGCCGATAACGTGATAATTGTTTCGTCTGCGTATTGTTTTTTGATGCGTGAAAGCTCGTTGTACAACTCGCGGAAATTGTAGGCATTCAGAACTTCTTTCAAAAGTTCATCGCCCTTCTCTTCCGATCCAGTCTCAATAGCACGGCGTGCTTCTGTAATTTTACCAGAAACGTCGACGGACTGATCTGCCAGACAGATGGTTGGTCCTTGTGGAGGACAACCAGCTTTAGCGGGTAGTACTGCACCGGTTGCCGCGATCTGAAAACCGTTTGGAGAGATAGCTACCGTCAAATTCAACGGTTCTTCCTTCTCTTTTTCCGGCTCAGTTGGTGCACTCGGTGCGCCGACTGACAACGTAGGCGCGGTAATGTTGATGACGCCGACCTCCACAAAGACGACGGAGAGCAGCAGCATCGGGATAAGAATGATGACGAGATTCATCATCGTTGTGAGATCGAGATCCGCTACCGGATCTACCCCTCTTTTGCGGCGTGCCATGTAACCTCCTAAATTAACAAGCCGCGTTCTATGCGGAGCTTGTCTCTGCTCGTCAAACCTACCAGCACTTTTTGGGGCTGTTGGCACGCAACACTCACTCAAATTTTGAGTTCATGTTGCGTGCCTGGAACAACCTGGTCGGGCGCTATTTTAGACGAGTATCTTTGTAGATTTCTTACTCAAGCGGAGCTGAGCCGCCCTTATTACGCGTAACCAACATGTTCTCGAGTTTGACGCTATAAAGGTCAATTTCGTCGAGAATTCGCTTGGTTACACCCGTCAAAATAAGGTGAGCAACCAGCGTCGGGATAGCAACGATCAGACCGAAAGCGGTCGTATTCATCGCGAGAGCAATACCGCGCGACAACATCGCCTGACGTGTTTCTGGGGTTGCCTTCTCGAGAGCCTCGAAAGCCTCGATCAGACCGATAATCGTTCCCAACAATCCCAACAACGTTGCAACGTTAGCAATCGTCTGAAGGGTTGGCGTACGCTTTTGTACGCGAGGAACAACTTCGAGCGTTGCCTCTTCAATTGCGTTTTGAATCTCGGCTTCGCCTTTGTTAGCACGGGTCAAACCTGCCTTGATTACCTGGGGAAGCACGCTTGAAGGAGCGCCGTTACACTCTTTGATTGCCTGATCGATTCGATCAGCCATCACGAGCTTGGAGATTTTCGCCATAAATGGCTGAGCGTTAATGTTGTACTTAAAAAACAAGAAGAAAAAGCGCTCGATGGTAATACCAAATGCAAAAATACTGGTAGCAAGGATAACGATCATCCAAATACCACCGTCCCGAAAGGCTTCAGCAATTGCGCCCATTTCCAGTTACCTCCGTGCTTGTTTGATTTTTTGCGACCCGACTGGATTGCATGAAATTTCCGACTCTAACTTTTCCTTCAATCAGGCTTTTCCTACGAAGACTGAATCACCTTATTGAAGTCTCCTAATGAGACTGACATCTATAACACATACATTTTGAACCAGCAAAGCACTTTTTACGATCAAAACGCACTAATACAAAACACCGTAACCCGTTGAATATACATCACTTTTACAAACGAGTCGCATTTAAAACCGTTCTAAAACAAGTCATCATCTACTGAATCCAACAACTCTTCCATAAATGATGGCTTTGGATTGAGAGCTTCGTAATTGAGAGTGGCATTTTGCAAAATATAAAACGCCTCCGGCTTTTGAATTCGGCCCTCTACAACGATCTCTTCAAACTCGATTACACGTTGTGCGTAGGCCTGACTCACGCCAAGTCCAAGCATCACAACCGTTGCTACCAACAGAGAAAGAACCAGCTTAACTTGTTGATTAATAATCATATTCCTTACTCAGCAACGATTTCTATTTCAGGCTAAAACGTCAGCCCGTATCTGTCTATCACGATTTACACAATGTGCAATAAAACCACATTTAATTACTGCCCGGAACCGTCTTCCTCTGCGTCGTCAGTGGATTCCTGTTCCTTGGCAGATTCCTCTGCCTGGGTCTGAGCACGTTTTGCCATGTCCTCACGCTGTTTAGCCTGTTCGATCGACTTATTGGCCTCATCAATAAAGCGTGAGGTTGGATCATCGTTTGTCATCGTGGACTTGGCTGCCTGGCGATAGAGATTAAACGCTTCGATCGACTTGTGTAGCCGAGGAACCGTCTCTATTCCAGGGACATCGCTCTCGAGATACAAAATTCCGAGATTAAAGTAGGCATCGCCATAACTGTTATCCAGGGAAATCGCGCGCAAAAATGCGCCTTCGGCTTCCTTAAATCGCGCTTCTCCCTTGTAGGCGTTACCGAGATTTAAGTACGCCTCCTTGTAATCAGGAAAACCGTCGATCGCTGCCAGATACTGCTCGATCGCTGCATTGTAATCACGTGCTTCATGATAAAGAAGTCCGAGATTATTGCGTGCCTCCGGGTAATCCGGTTGCAGCTCGACCGCCTTGCGGTAGTTCACCATTGCAGCCGGAGTTTGGCCCATCGCAAGTTCAATATTGCCGTACAGATAATAGATCTCTGCACGCCGGGGTGCTAACTTTACGGCGCTGCGCAAGATCGCAAGACCTAGTTCATACCGATCAAGCTGATAGTTTGCGTGTGCCATGGCGAGCATAGCGTCGACGTGGCGTTCATCCTTGCGAAGGATCTCTTTGGCTGCGCGCACGACATCTTCGTAGCGACGTTGTGCGAGCTGAATCTCGAGTCGTGCTGCGCGGTGTTCCAGATTATCCGGACGCATTTCGATGTATCGGCGCGCGAATTCATCGGCATCGCTTGCCCTGCCCTGACGAATATAAATTCGGGCCAGGTTAACAAGAGCGGGACTGAAATCGGGATACAATTGCAGCGATTGCAAATAACGACGTGCGGCGACATCGTATTCGCCGCGACGTTCGTAAAGAACTCCCAGGTTGAACGCGGCGAGAAATCCACCATTTGGCTCATCAACCAGTTCGGTCAGGGTGGTGATCGCTGCATCGACACGTCCGTTATCGGCGTTATCGATCGCACCACGGATCTTTGCATTGATATGCGGTGCAACTTCACCGGTTGTGGTCGAGTCACCGCTGTCACCGATACTGCTGGCATCGGGCATATCTATTTTCGCGCGCTCTTGAGCGGCAAATTCAGTGATCGAGGAACCTTCTGCAACATCGGCCAGATCGGCATCTTTTTTAGTAGGTGCCGATGAGCAACCGACAAGAAGGCTGGTTAAAAGCACACCCACGGCAAGGTTGCGAGATAACGAATTCCAGCGAAATTTATGTAACTTTATCGACATTTTCATCACGTCGGATCCTCTTGTTCAGCACGTTCCTTAAATACTTCGTAGGCTTCGGCATCGAGGTACGGTAACCCGGTGACGCTCTGTTTTTCGATCGAGCGGCGTTCTTCCTTGTAAAGCGGGTACTCGCCGGGTTTGAATTTATTCAGTTCATCCAGCGTTCGTTTGGTCCACTCGTTGACGATTTTGTCTTGTTGTGCGCGCTGAATGGTTTGTTCGTAGCGTGCGATCGCAGCTTCTTCGAGAGGAATCGCGATATCCTCAAGACGTTCCTGATAAATATCGTGTTCATCCGTGCCTTCGGCAAAAGGAATCGGCACTTCGTACAGTGCGGCTGCAAAATGCTGCAACAACGATCCAACGCGGAAGTTCGCGGCCATTGTCCACTCAAGGCTACGATGTGCCATGACCTGGTTGTACTGAGCGGTGAGTTTTTGCTGACCTTCGATTTTCTCTTTCAGCAAACGTTCCTGGCCCTTCAGGTTGCCCTTGATCTGTAAAGCTTTCCACTTTTCGAACTCTTGTTCGATAAGCATGAACTCGGCTTTTGCGCTGTAGTATGCGCCAGGCGATGCGGGCTCTAATCCACGATTTTTGTACTCATTCAAGACATTTCGGTACCAGACCGCAGCGTTGCGATGATCTTTTCGTGACTCATGATAGTCCGCGATCAGCATCGTTCCTTCGAGAACTTTAAGATTGTTCTCTGGATTCTGACCGTATTCGCGAACATACGTTTGAATCGTGCTGATCATTTGCTTGGAGTCGCCGGCTTTTTGATAAACCAGCACGGCCTGCCACATACCGGGGCCGGCCTGTGGATCGTTTGGATAGGCGCGCGCAAATTGAACGTAGGTCTTGCCGGCTTCATCATAGCGTTGAAGGTTTTCTAGCAAAACGGCAACGCTCTTCAGCGACTCGGAACGTTTTTCCTCAACAATAAAGCCCATATCGCGGAGTTCTTTTGGCGATTGACCACGGTATTTATCGTAGAAAAGGGTGTAGTTCTGAATTGCTTTCTCAAACTCGAAGAAGCGCTCGGAGTTGATCGCCACGCGGTAAAGCGCGTATCCAGCGAGCGGATCTGATGGATATTCTTGATAAACGCGTTCGTAGAGACGAAGCGCGGAATCATAGCGTTGCAGCAATTCGTAGGCGACAGCGGCGTTGTTGAGTGCTTTGGGTGCGTACTCATGATTCGGCGCATCGTTAACCAGACGAATGTATTCTTCGGCAGCCTCAGCGTATTTTTTCTCTGCGTAAAGTGCTTCTGCAGACTTAAACAATGCACCCAGACGGAATTCGCGTACTTCTTCGCGAACTGCCTCGGCCTGTTCACCCTTGATAACCTTTGTGAGTCGATCGGCCCATTCCGCCATTTTAGTATAGTCTTGTTCCTCGCGATACGTATCGAGAATCAGACTACCGGCAAGGTAGGCGACTTCCTGGTCGGAGTAGTTATCCACGATCCAGGCAAATCGGCGGCGTGCTTCGTCATAATCCTTGAAGTCATAATAAACCTTCGCGGACTGGAATGCGAATTTACCATCGAGCTGGGAATCTTCCGGGTTTGCAAGTCCGAGTACAACGTAGCGATCCATGGCCGTGACGTATTTTTCGACGACTTCCGGTACTTCTTCACTCTGAATTTTTACAATTCCATCGGTTTCTGGCTGCGCCTGCTGCGGTTGCTGATTGGCGGCATCACGTGCTGCATCCAGATCGAGCCCGCCCAGCGCAGTAGCTGTGAGTTCACCGCGCTGTACTTGCTCGCGCATCATGAACTCAAGGGATTTGATCGCGTTAAATGCGCTGATCTCCTGGTATTCGTTGCGCACAAGATCGAGCTCGCGAACGACCTCATACTGTCCAAATGCAGTATCGTATTGACCGGCGTAGTACAGACATTCCGCGTAATAGAAGTTCCACTGGAACGTTTCTTTATCGTTCGGATACCGGGTCAAAAACTCTTCGTACGCTTTTGCTGCAAGTTTATAGCGTTCCTGCGTCAGCACGAGCAGATCGGCATCACGTCGAACCAACGCTTCACTGCGAAGGTTTTGAGCCTGCTCATGATACCAGGTCGCTGCCTGAATCAAGTTTTCACGAATCACGTTGTCGCCGTATTGCAACGCTTCGTCGTTTCCGACGCGACGCTGGTAGGCGTACCACTCGCTGTTTGGACCGTAGTATTCCATCAGGCGGCGGCGAACTTCAAAGGCTGCTTCTGGCTGCATGTCACGATGAAGCGCCAGGATGATCTTTTCGTGCATCGCAGGGTTTTCGCGATGCGTTGGATCGGAAGCGATCATGTATTCGTACAACGCAATTGTTTCGGTGTACTGCGCGCGGTCGAACAAAAACTCTGAGAGCTGACCAAGAACTTCGCGCTCGTACGCAAGGCCTTTGTTCAAGTATTTTCGGACGCGCGGCAATCCGTAATCGTCATCGCGCACGCCGTCGAGATCCCAGTCTTCTTCTGCCAGCGCGATCGCGATGTATTGGACGGCCTCTTCGCGGAGCACGGCGCCGGATCGTCCGGTCTGGCGTTCGATCTCATCGCTGTATTCTACGAGTTGTTTGAAATACCCGATCGCCCGGTCGAAATTGTCCAGTCGATAGTAGGTCCAGGCCAGTTTATACAGCGCTTTGTCGTAAAACTGGCTGCCTTCGTCGCGCATCGCCTGTTCGTAGGCATGTTTGGCAAGTTCGAGGTTTTCGTTGATATCGCCAGCGTCGGAGTAGTCGAAGTGATATTCACCGACGCGCAGCCACGCTTCGGGTACAAAATCGCTGTCCGGCCGCTTAACGATCAGCTCAGCAAACAAATCACGGGCGCGTTCAGGATTGCCCATCTGCTGCTCGGTGTAAGCCAGAAGGTAGTAGGCACCGTCGATGTGTCGGTAATCGGGCCAGTCTTTGATCAGGCGCTCGAAGACGCCGATCGACTTCGAATAGCTACGCTCGGGCTCGTCTGGCATGTCGGCAATTTCGCCGGCTTCGTAGCGCGTGCGATCTAGCTGATATTGTTCGTCGGCCCGCAAATAATCGTCGTTTGTTTTCTCGAAATACAGTTCAGCAAGTCGAAAGAGTGCATCCGGTGTGTAATTTTCGCGCGTAGGATTATTGCGCAAGAACTGCTCGAAAGTAGCAATTGCCTCTTCGCGGTTCTGACGCTCAATGTTCTCAAGCCCGCGGATTTTCCCATCGTATCCGGCATTGATCTGTGCAACTCGCCGATTATATTCGGCCTCAATGATCGCGTCGATCGTATCTTGATAGTCCTGGATTTCCGCTGCGTAACGACTGTGGGCCTTTCCGTAGGCATCGAGTTCTACAACGAACTTCTCATCCGTTCCGGGAGGAGCCGGCGGCGCCGATGGGATTTCTTCCGGGCCGGATGGAACGGTGCGGGTAGCGGCTGTGTCCGCATCGGAATCCGCCGGCGTAGTTGCACCCGCGGCATCCGGGGATTCTGCGGACTCAACCGCATCGTCGGCTTCGACGGCTTCTTGTTGTGGCGGGCCAACGCTTTCTGCGTATGTCCACGTTGGACTGAACAACGTCATCGCGCTGAACGCAAGAATTCCGCCCAGGCGAGTGGCCTTCACAAATACCAATGTATTATTTTTGGAATGGACCATCGTCCGCCCTTGCTTAAAAAACTGATTGGTGCCGCGATTTTTTTTCTTCATCAGCGCACGTCCTTGAACGCATCACGGAGTAGCTGAAGTTCACTCGCGCGGTTCTCAAAAAGCTGGTTAATTTCGGTGGTTACGGTTTCCTTCTTCTTCCAACCCACGTCGATCAGGCCGACATTTCCGCGCAAGATAATTTCTTCAAACTGCCGGCCAACGGCCTGGTAGTTCAACAGTGCAAGCGCTGCGGCGGTCTCTTCGGAGGTACCTTTAAGCTGGTCCAATTCTTGCTGATAGCCAACCAGGACGTTGTATTCGACGTCGAGATCTTTTTGTACCTCGACCACGCGCTCGTTGACGATTTCGTTCATGGACGCAAAAAAGTTTTGTAACCGTGTTGCTGCCATTGGCAATCGCGCGCGCGCCTGTGCGGAACGCTGCAGATTGGCACGGTGTTCGGCAGGAGCCCGAGCATGCAGATCATCCAGAAACTTACTTTGCTGCTGAAGCATCTGTTGATACTGCGTGCGCAACGCACTCTCGCGCGTGGCCACCTGATCGCCTACACCAACATTTCGGCGTGAAATGTCGAGTTCGCGCTGCAAGGCTGTCCGCTGTTTATCGAGGTCCAAAATGGTCTGATGCATTTCGGCGCGCATATCGTCGAACTTGCGGCGCTCGTCGGACGACATTTTATCAAGCGGATTCTCACGCATATACGTTTCGATTCCGTGCAAGTTTACGCGTAACGTATCGATATCATACGCCACACGATCAAGCTCACTACGCATGCCTGAGAATTTCTTACCGACTTTCGACTGCCGTTCTCGCAGATCGGCGCGGTTTTTCGGCAACGATTCGTACTGTGTTTTCAACTGTGCAAATTGCTGATTCATCTGTTCAAAACGTACACGCTCATCGGCGGTCATCGTTGATTCCAGATGCTTTCGCTCGTAAGCCAACAGCTTTTCGGTGACTTCAATGATCTGGCTTTCGGTTTCAATTCCGACCGAGATCCCTTCGGTGATGTGAGGAAAGGCCTCCACAGCAGAACCGGATCCGAGCAGCGCCTCGATTTCGCCAATCGCGGCCATCGCTTCATCGATCTCTTCTTGCGTCATGAGATTATCCTGCACAAGAACTTTGGCGGATGCCATCGACTTGCTTTCGGCCGCCCAGTCAGAAACCATGGGCGGAAGATAATCAGTTTGGACACCCTCCAGATCGCGGCGTACCAGATCGACGAAGAAGGTATCAAGATCGTCGTGGTTCGCGATAAATCCGGTCAAATCCTGATGTACCGGCATAAATGTATCGATTACGCCCTGATACGCCGACCGGGCCTGTTCATGTTCGCCAAGTCGCAGTGCCAGATCGCCCATCAACAGCTTTGCTTCGGGCACGAAGGTCGGTTGTGGATTTGATAGCAGCAAAATATCGACGTTGCGCAGTGCTGCACGATCGCTTCCACGTGAGATCAATGCCCAGGTGAGTTCATGCAATGCTCGATCGAAACTTGGACTCGTGCGCGGTAGCCGCAGATAATATTCGACCGCAGCATCGAAATCGCCGTCTTCATAAGCAAGACGACCGAGCGCGAGATAGGCCAGATCGACGACATTGCTGTCGGCCGGTGTTGTGGGTGCGGATTTCGTAATCGATAAGAATACTTCACGCGCCGGCGCAATCATTTTCTGTGCAGAAAAGGCAACGCCTTCGTAATAACGAGCGACAAACGCGTAGGACGGATCTGTGGCTGCGCGCTGAAAGGATTCACGCGCGTCGCCGTACTTTTTCTGGCGATACAGTGTCTTGCCGCGCATATAGCTCAGCATCGGGCTTACGATTTGCAGAGAATCCAGACGGCTATAAAGCTCGTCGACACCCTCAAAGTCGTTGGTCGACGATGCGATTTCCAAAAGTCGAACGACCGACTCCTGATAATACCGCCCCGGGCCAAGATCTACGAGCTGGCGAAAAAAGCTGCGCGCAGCTTTGGTATTTCGCAACTGATAGAGGCTATCACCCAGCATGTACAGGGAATCACGGTAGCTATCGAACTGGCGAACAGCGGGATTTTCGACGACGGCAACAAACATAATGCTTGCGCGTACATAATCTTTTAGAAAATACGCCACGCGTGCGTCGTTAAATCGGGTTTCCAGCCGAAATTGCGACTCGAGTAGAGCCGGCGTCAAATAACGCTCCTCGATCCGGCCCAGCGTGTTGTCAAATCCGTCGGCTTTTACGACAAGCTCATCGAGATTTTGTGCGTTGGCCAGTGTTCCACTGAATAAGACCACGCAGAGCACACAGAGTGCATGCCAGCGTGGCTTACGATCCTTAGACGACGTACGAATAAACGGCGATTTCATAGATTCCAGGCTCGTCGATAGCTAAATTCATCCTTAACCGGCCGGGTAAGAAATCCGGCCGGCTCACCACGGCGACTATGCCTTACTCGCCCGTTACCGCAGCGGCAGGGGCTGCGATATCTTCCGGGAGATCTTCGGCGGTCAAATCGACCATACTCACGTGGCACTGCACATCGGGACGATCTTCGTGTGCCGTAAATGCATTGCCTTTCTCGTAGGTCACGATCGACAGAAGCGTGGTTTTCCCTTCTTCTGCAGTAAACTGACACGAGGATCGTACGTTGAACTCATAACCCTTGGCATAAGAGAACATACCAAAGCCGCTGCCTTGCAGACCGAGCACGATTGACACGGTATGTGTACCGGGTGTGGTCGTACCGTTATAAATATCCAATGAACGCTTACTGGCCAGCTCACCGTCGCGATCGATCTGGTTGAAGATTCGATTGCCATCAATACTGAACAAGCCGCGACGGATCTTATATACAGAACCGAGTTTCGACTCGTGTGTAATGATCACGCGACTACCGGCCAGATTACCGCTGAGCACGGTTTCTTTGAGCAATACGATGCGACTTTTTGAGCGAAATACACGCTCTTTTAGATCGTCGATTTTGGTTTCGAGTTCTTTGACGCGAAGGTCGTAGATCTCGTCAGGACGTTGACCATCCTGAATGACGACGCCCTCAATCCGTGCAGTGTCCATGCTGGCCTGCAAAGATTCTTCGGTGCCGGGATAATCGGATCGTAAGACTCGGCCACCCGGACCTTTTACATCGCCCGTGGCCGGCGCAGACTTCTCAGCCGGTTTTGCAGCATCTTTCTCGGCCGGTGAATCCGGTGCGGGCACTTCCGGCGAGTCGGTATCTACCGCTTGCTCACCCGGCGTAGTCTCTGCGGGCTGCTCGGTTGCTTGAGCGGCATCAACGTTTTGCTCTGGTTGTTGCCCGAAAGCTGCGTTCGGCATCACGGTGCCGCAAAGAGCAAGCACCGTTATCATAACTATAGATCTGCAATTCATATACGACATCCTCTTCTACAAGGTGTTGTTTTTATCTGTCGTTTCGACAACCCGATTCACAATGTCTCATCGATCAGTCGACCTGCAGCCTAAACTACCCTTTGGCAATTCTCAAGAACCAGACATTTGGCTGCACGCTCGCACCATGCTGGATTGCAGCTCGAACGTCAAGCAAACCATTCACGAATTTCTGCACAATTCGTTTATTAATTTGCCTGACGCTGCTCGGATTTAGCCCTGCTCTACAATACGACGATAACGCGTTGGGAGCGCAAATGCAGCACGATGTAGCTCTGCATTGTAGTATTCAAGTTCGTCAGCAAAAACAGCGATGCGATTGGGATCGACATTGTCGAAGGGATGAGGCCCCTTGGATGCAAAACCAAATGTCCACAATCCGCTCGGATATGTTGGCACGTGGGTTGTGTAGAAATCGACCGTTGCGAAGATTTCACGCAAATTTTTGGCGATCGCTTTCACGCGCTCTGGATAGTAAAACATGCTGTCGCTCTGCGGCACGAGAATACCATCCTTGCGCAACACGCGATGACAATCGCGGTAGAAAGCCGGCGTAAACAGCTCAACGCCTGCGTCGACCGGATCGGTTGAGTCAACCAGGATGATATCGAACGAATCTGCCGGTGCATCGCGCACATACGCCAGTCCATCACCGATAATCGTGGTCGCCTTGGGGTGGTCAAAGCCCACTGCGGTTTGCGGCAAAAACTCTTTGCTTTTCTCAACAACAACTTCGTCAATTTCGACAAGAACGGCTTCTTCCAGGCCGGGATGACGTGTGACTTCGCGAAGCGTTCCGCCGTCGCCGCCGCCGATGATCAGAACGCGCTTTGGATTCGGGTGCGCAAACATCGGAACGTGGGCGATCATCTCGTGGTAGCCAACTTCGTCGCGCTCGGACACGTTAACCACGCCGCCCAGCGCCAAAACCATGCCAAATTCCGGTGTACGAAAAAAGTCGATCTGTTGAAATTCCGTCTCCTGGCTGAAGAGATACTCCGTAATCGTGTGCTCAACGCTTGTATAATTGGTCAACGGATCACGAAAAATTACTTTTGCCATGTCAGAACTCCTTTTAAAAAATGTTTTTCAAGAAAAGAAGCAAACCGATCACTTCACGATGAACTTGTCTAAAAAGTTCAAATGAAAGCGATCGGTTTGCACAAAAACTATATATTAAGAATTACTTTTCGTTATTTTCATCCGGCGCATCTACGCCGTAAACGCTGGGCAGTGTGCCCGGTGCGACGTCGAAGCATCCACGGCGAAACTCCACCTCGCTGACCTTCGTTGCCTGAAAACGCTCTTTCATATACCGATGAGCTTCCCACGGATCGATGACCGTTCCACATGTGAAAACGTCCACCGCAGCGTAGCCAAATTCTGGCCAGGTATGAATCGTAAGATGTGATTCGCTGATCACAACGACGCCACTCACGCCGTAGGGATTAAATTTATGAAAGTCGACCGAAACAATGTTCGCTCGCATGTGCTTTGCAGCAGAAACCATCACGTCTTCAATGAAGTCACGATCGTTCATCAATTCTGCGGGGCAACCATAATACTCAAGGATAAGCTGACGTCCTAATGCTTCCAATTCTTGTTGTCCTTTTTGGTTGGCTCTACCCATCCAGGCCGTCCGTCAAGTCGCGTACTAAAAACTATCGTCAAACATGACGGAACGTTTTTCGTAGCAACACTACGGATAGCCTCTCAGCGTGAGAGACGGTCCATGCAATTGCATAAATCACCGGTTACTGTGGTTTTTGAGTTGCGCTCGTATGACTCGACCCGAGCTTATGATAAGGCCAAGAGCGAACGCGGCGGATGCGTTGTTAGAGAGGTTTCTTCATTCATGATACACCTCATAAACAAGCGTCATGATGTTCTTAAAACTTTTCTTTTGGATGGGGCCGGCAAGGCTCGTAATCCGCGGGTTCCAGCGTAAAGAACATACAGGGTACTACTACGAAACGTCGCCTGCCCATCTTGCTTGTCGGCAGGAAGTGCCTTGTAACACAACTGTATAGAAAATCAAGAACAATCGTCGTAGTGTACCCCCAGAAATTACGATGTATAGATACATTGAGTTGTTACTTTTATTTCATTACGTTTTAGAGATTTCATGGAAAACCAGAATGTTGTTCGAATCCTGTCGGAAGTAGCGCTACTTCTTGAGATCAAGGGCGAAAATCGATTCCGGATTCGGGCTTTCGAAAATGCTGCCCGAACCATCGACGGGCTCACAGAATCACTCCAGGATATTATCGCTCGCGGCGGGCTGACGAAATTACCGGGCATTGGCAAGGGAATCGCGGGCGATATTGAGGCTATCTCGGCAAGTGGCACCTTTCCGCTACACGAAGAATTGCTGACCGAGCTCGATCCCGGTCTGCTGGATATCTTTCGCGTACAGGGACTGGGGCCAAAACGCATCAAAACCCTGTATGAAAAGCTCGGGATCTCAAACCTCGGCATGCTTGAGCAGGCAGCGCGTGAGCAGCGTATTCGCACGCTTCCTGGACTTGGCGCCAAGACCGAAGAAAAGATCCTGGCCGAAATCGAGCGGCTGGCCGAAGATCAGGGACGCACGCCGCTGCCGGCAGCCCAGCTCACCGCACAATCGATCAAGGAAAAACTCGCTGCACTTCCGGAAGTCGGTCAAATTGAGATCGCCGGATCGTTGCGACGTGGTCGAGAAACGGTAGGCGATATCGATCTACTCGTTACCTCGAGTGATCCGGCACCGATCATGGAGTTTTTCAGCACGATGACCGATGTCGCGCAGGTTCTTGCGACCGGCGATACCAAAACGTCCGTTCGGCTTCACAGCGGAATCCAGGTCGACTTGCGTGTGGTCGAAGCCGATAGTTTTGGCGCAGCGTTGCACTATTTTACCGGCAGCAAAGGTCATCATATTGCGCTTCGCACGCGAGCCAAGCGCGCAGGACTGAAAATTAACGAGTACGGTGTTTTCAAAAATGATGATCCGACGCCGATCGCGTCCAAAACCGAGACCGACGTCTTCAATGCACTCGGTCTGCAGTACATCCCGCCGGAAATCCGCGAAGATCGCGGCGAAATTGAAGCTGCCGCCAATAACGAGCTCCCCACCCTGATCGAGCGCAGCGATGTACGTGGCGATCTGCACATGCACACCGTGGAAACCGACGGACGTGCAACGATCGATGAAATGGCCGATGAAGCCCTGGCGCTGGGTCATGAATATATCGTTATTACCGATCACTCCCAGGCCGTAACCGTTGCAAATGGGATGACTGCCGATCGATTTCGCGCGCATATCGATCGGATTCGCGAAGCCGACAACGCACGATCCGATATTCGAATTTTGTCCGGCATCGAAGTCGACATTCTCAAGGACGGCGATCTCGACATGGACCACGAGCTGTTGGCTGAATGCGACTGGGTTGTGGGTAGTATCCACAGCTATTTTGCACTCGATAGTAAGGAGATGACCAATCGACTACTGCGCGCCATAGAAACCGGCCTGATTAGTTGTCTGGGACATCCGACCGGACGAATTTTGGGCGGACGTGGCGGATACCAATACGATATGGATGCTGTATTTGAGGCTGCCGTGGAATATGGCGTCGCCGTCGAAATGAACGGCAGCACGGGTCGCCTGGATTTCAACGCAGAACACGCCGAGCGCGCCAAACGCAAAGGTGTTAAAATTGTGTTCGGATCGGATGCGCACTCTACCCGCGGGCTGAGTGATATCGACTTTGCCGTGCAACAGGCCAGGCGCGCATGGCTCACGCCCCACGACGTCCTCAACACCCTGAGCGTCGAAGACCTACTCGCCAGTGTTCGTCCTGGCCTTCGTAAAAATAGCTGAGTTGTAATTCATGAATCGTCGTATTTTCTGCGTTTCTATATTCTGTATCGTTGCCCTGATCGGTTCTATGGCGTGCGAGCGTGCCAATGATCCGGATCACCAGCTGCGGCGTCGCCTGGAAGCACAAGCAGCCAGCGAAGTCGCATCGGTAACGGTGTCGATTGGCTATATTCATCAATTCCAAACGCCGCAGGCAACACCCTCCCCCGAGGGTTCGGAGCCTCCTTCCGATCGGATTTTGCGCGCGCGTGCAAAAAACAACGAAGAAATCGAAATCACCGAGTTCTACCTGATCACCTCGGCCGTCGAACTCCATATCTGCGAACAAGGTTACGATCCCACGTTTGGACGACTTGAGCGCATTCAACAATGGTTGATTCCATCCGCCTATGCCCACGTGCCAAGCTCTGCAACGCGCCTGGGCGTTCCGTTCGTCGAAAACCTACTGGCCGCACAAAACCAGGCGCGGATCGTAGGAAGCATCGCACCACCGGTGTATGATTATTGCCGCATGTACGCGATCCTTTCGCCTGCGGACGATGATATTCTCAATCTCACGAAGCTCGACACCGAACAAATCGAGCACAAAACCATGCGCGTCGCCGGTAGGTTTCGCGTAGATACTGAGCAAGAATGGCAACCATTTGTGCTCGAATCCGACGAGCGACGCGTCGTCGAAATGAAGCTGATTGCACCGGATACAGGCAAACAACCGCTCTCGCTCGCTGTTTCGAAAGGCCACGCACTTATACTTATCGAAAAAACCGTCGGTCGCGATCTATTTACCGATATCGAAATCGATTCGCTTCTCGACGGCACGGCTGCATCAACAGTTTTAGATCGCGTGATTTCCTCGTTTCGTATACATGAGTTTAGTCAGGAAGCTCCGTAACGACTCACCTGAACAACTCTTTTAAGTTCCAGGATTTAGACTTATGTCCGACGTAACTCCAGAAACCAAAGCTACACCCAATTCTTTCGTCGCGCTGATCCCGGTTCCATGGAATCTCGATCATGCAGAACATCTGATCGAGTTCCACGGTCAGCGATGGCTTGAGCATACAAAGTACGAAGTTCAGCCGATAGGCGATGCGATCACCTATCCCGCCACCGGCACCGTTCAATTTGAAGACGGCGTGACGGCAACCATTGTGGTCGAAGAACCGCTACCGCAACTTGTGGAACTGGCCGCAACAAGCCGTATTCCTTGCACGCTTGGCGAAGCCATGATGCTCCGAGATCATGTGGCGATATGGCGCGTAACGATGAGCGTGGAGCAGGATAAGGGATTGGATACGGCGAAGCGATTTGCGCGTATTCTCAACACATTTGTTGAAGCAGGCGCGCCAGCGGTGTTTCTACCGGCCATGCTCGAACTGCATTCCCCGGCCTTTTTGCAGGCTCAATCCAACGATCTTGAAAAGATCGCCGGACTGGTCAATTTGTTTGTCGGCGCCTGGAATACCAAAGAATGGATGATGACGCGCGGACTGACCGTTTTTGGATTGCCCGAGCTTGAAACACCGATCATTGACGGACTTAACTCCGCTTATTTTCGGCTGATGGACCTGGCATCCAGCATGCTTATGCAACAAAGTCCGTTTGCGCCAGGGAGCCGTTTACAAATCGGACCCAAAACCTACACCGTGGAATTTGGCCCCATTGGGCCGCGCGACGAACAGGTTCCAATCAGCGGAACCTTCGGTGTACAGTCACTGACGCCGGATTGAGCCCGTTTTTTTAATACCGAGGTCGTTGACATCACATGGGTGTCAGACTATCGTTTTTTAAATGATTTCGCACTTTGGCAGTGCATAAATATTAACTCTATCGCTCAATGCAAACTCTGAGTGAATACGAGGTCGTTGATGAATTGGTCCAGAATAGCTAGCAAGGTAGTCACGCTCGGAGTCATCGCTTTATCAATGACGTGTTTGGCGTCGTGCGGCGAAGATGGCGGCGGTGGCGGTGACGAAGTCGTTCATCTTTACATATTCAATGGTTACGCCGGCAGCAAATCAATGAGTTTGTATGGCCCCTCGGGTAAAGTCGTAACCGGTCTTGGCTTCGGACAGCGAACCGCGGAGCCCGTGGCAGTCGATCGTAACCTGGGAACTGAATTCAAGCTCGTGGTCGATGGCGCGCCGCAGACCGTAAAGCTTGAGTTCGCGATGTACTCACTCTACCCACACGAAACCGGAACGCTATTGTTAAAAAAGCGATCTGATGTCGAGGACGCTGACGCAACGATTTATCGCCATGTACGCTCCAAAAGTGGTGAGTGCCGTCTTGTATTCGATAATGCAATGTCACTTAGCTCAGCCGGTCTTGGTATGTACGGCTTTATTCCGTTGTTCGAAATGCCGAACGCGGCGGCTGCAGGTTATGCGCGCAATGAAAGAAAAGAGCGTAACGGGCTGATGGATACAATCGACAAGACCGCTTATTTCGCGCTTGTCCCTCACCCCAAATACCCGGAAAATCTGATGCTGGTGTATGCCGGCCCCGGCATCAAAATTAACCACGAAACCGGAGCGCTCAGAACCGCCAAACCAACCGAAGAATATGAGGAATGTCTGGCCGATGATCCTGATGCAAACGAGAAGACATGCAAAGAGTTTTCGGAATACAAAGCGCATGTCTTTAAACCCGACAGCGAAACTCAGCACTCGTTTGCTTACGCGCCCGGTGTGCTTGGCGTTCCCAATTCCTGCGACGCTCAATTTCGGATCAGTTCCGATTTCGCCAATATTTTCGACGCTGATTCCGGAATCCTTAAAGGACAAAAAGTTAAGTTCCCACATGGCAATCACATGTTCTGGATTCTCTATGGTCGTCCGGTAAATCCTGGTATCTTGACCTTCTACCCAAGTAATCCTGAAACACCTTATACCGAACTACCACCCTATCCCGGTCAGTAACGAATAAGTGTTTTAAAATGATACGCTGATAATAAAAAGGCCTTGCTTCTGGAATTCCAGAAGCAAGGCCTTTTCTATTGTGCATCGATTTGACGACTATAACGAACTCTGTTCGTTGGCGGGTACTGCGTTCCGTGCCCAATCGACGAGTAGACGCCCGATATCAGGCTGGTCTTGAAACCCACCAAACAGTGCAGCGCCCGGTCCTTCGGCAAACAGCGGTACGAAGTTTGCCGAATGCGCGCCGGTGATGCGTTTGACCTGATTGGCCGCTGTTACGACGTAGGAGTACTGTAAAAAGATCGTGGGCGGTGCAAAATCTCCCTGCAATGCGCTATCAGACAGCCCTTCGTTGCGCTGGATCTGACTGCTTGCAATCGGCAGCATCGGTACATCAAACGGCCCTCCGCATTGCTTGGCTGCTCCACAACGGCCTTTAGCGAACATATAATGATTGTCTAAAACCGAGAGCGTATGATCGTGATCGGCCGTTACAATCACAAGGGTGTTTCCATCGCGCCGTGCATATTCAAGTGCTGCCTGGACTGCGCCATCGAAGTCTACGATTTCATCGATCAAGTGCTGACCACGATCCAGGCCATGGAGTGCCCAGTCGATCTGTCCGCCCTCTACCATCAGAAAAAATCCGCGCTGGTCTTTATCCAACACATCGATCGCCGTACGCGTCATTCGTGCAAGCGACGGAATCACAGAATCCTCTCCCTGGCGCTCGGCCGCGGGCGGCAAACCGCCGTATGCCAGCAATCGTACGATCGGCTGCTCTTTGTTTTCAACGCTATCGCTCCACCTCGTCTCGACCGACATACCACTCGCCAGCAAGGCTGAAATACCTGCGTTTCCAAGCGACTTCGCACCACCGCCCGCCACAAAATCAATCCCATCCGAACCCGCAATCCGCTCTCGAAAATCAATGAGCTGACTTGCGATGATGTTCACCTGACTACGATCAGCCGCATGTGCATAAAACGCAGCCGGCGTCGCGTGCGTTACCGGAGTCGTCGTAACAAAGCCGGTTCGCAAACCACGCAACTCTGCGACTTCAAGTACGCTTTCCACACTCGCCAGTTTTCCATCAAGCGGCGCCATTCCCACCGCACCCGATCGCGTTCGATGCCCACTCGCCAGGGCCGTAGCCGTGGCGGCCGAATCATTCACCACCCGATCGGTTCCGTGCGTCGCCACAAGTCCGCGAACTGGCATCGACAACATCTCAAGAGATCCGTTCACATAATAGGCAGCCGTTAAGACATCCACGCCAAAACCATCTCCGATCAATAAGATCACATTTTTAGGTCGCACCAGATCTTTTGCCGTATTCGTTGCGAGTGCCGGAGTCTTCACGACTGACGAATTGTTTTCAGAAACGATGTCAATCAAGCGCTGGCCCAGATCTGCATTGTCACGAACCGCTGCAACCGACGCCGCCAGTGGACCTGTAGCAAAAATTGGCACCATCGCTGCGGTATGCGAAGCCGAAAAGCGCGATCCAGACTTCCAGTACGGTCGGCTGGCGATCGATAGATGACCAAAGTCCGTCGTCAGACGCCGATCGACTAGCTCCTGCGGCCCAAAGCTATATCTTTGTCCTGCTGCCTCATTTTCCGTGACTTCACGAACATCGGCAACATTTTTTACGCCCAACGCAATATGCTGCGACGTCGACGGAGATTTCGGCTGAACGCCGTCTTCGCCAACCGGAAGTGCAACCGATCTGTCGACTTTTTCTTGTCCTCCGAGCGCGTCGACATACATGTTGACGTAGGCCGGATCTAGCACATTCATGCCACCTGTTTCGTGATCCGCGGTTACAACCACCAGCGTGTCATGGCGCGTGCTGGCATAATCGAGTGCAACGCCTACCGCCTCATCCAGATCGAGTGTTTCCGCGATCACGGTAACGCCATTGGTATCGTGCCCACCCCAATCGATCATCGAACCTTCGACCATCAGAAAAAAGCCCGCATCGTTGTCACGATCGAGCGTTTCAATCGCAGCTTTCGTCATTTCAGCAAGGCTCATCGCGCGTTCGCCGCTTAGAACGGGCGGCATATCAGACGGATGCATCAAACCAATGAGTTTTGTAGCACCGGATTGCTGCGCGCCGGCAATTTCTTCAGCCGTTCGCGCGATCACATAACCCTGTTCCTCCATGCCCACGAATAGATCAGACTGATCATCACGGGCATCAAAGTTCTTTGATCCCGCGCCAAGCAAGACGTCGATACCTGCTCGACTCATGTCGAGCGCAATATTTTCGTAGGACTTACGGTGATTACGATGCGCGCCAAATGCCGCCGGCGTCGCGTGCGTAATTCGTGTAGTAGCGACCAGGCCCGTCCGCAAACCAGCTTCCTGTGCAAATTGAACGACTGATTTCAAATGCCGTTCAGCCAACTCTTCGTCTGCTTCCGACGTGCCAGGTTGAACACTCACTGCCTCAAAATGCGTCTTATGACCGGTCGAAAGTGCGGTCGCACTCGCTGCAGAATCCGTGGTGATAAACTCATATTCATGCGTCGTCGCCAAACCGACATGCGGCATACTCAACATACGGAGCGGCTGGCCGTTGGCGTAAGTCGCCGCCGTAACAGCTCCAACGCCCATGCCATCACCAATAAACAAAATGATCCGTTTTGGTGATTGATTCGCTTGTTCCGCCTGTTGCGTAGGCACCGGTGAAGACTCAGCTTCAGCCTGTTTAGCGCTTACGTCCGATGACGGAGGTCGCGCACAACCAATTGTTACGATCGAAAACGTACTCAAAACCGCGATAACTAAAGGGATTCGCCGCATTTTCCAAACATCTCGTGTTATTCCGCCCAGTGAACTCAAACTACAACCTCTCAAATGCTTATGCAGTAGCGCGCTGAAAGTCAGCGCTTCATCCTCACCAATACATGCTGTGGTTCCCAAATACCCACACTTTCGTAAATGATGTCATTAACTTCCGGATGCATCGACTGGCCCGACATAAGCAAATACCGAACCAGCGAATCAATCTTCGCGTCCAGCTCAACGATCTGTCCAGCTTGTACAAGACTCTTTTCGCGATAATCATCAAAACTCTGACGTATCTCAGCACGACCAAGATCGACGGCCATTTGAATCAGTTGCTCTTCGAGCACAATGTTCGTCGGCATATCACTGTATTTGGCTGCAAGACCGATAGTCGGGTGCGAATCATGTTCGTCGGCACGCACTTCCAACGTCAACGTTTTCGTCACCTGGCGCGTGGCACGTCCATCGGAATGCTCAATCCTGATATCTACATAGATCGTACCATCGGCAATATGTGTGATGATCGGATATTCATATTTTGAATAGATCGGCAATTCAATTGTGCTCGATATACGATTCATCTCGTCGGCCACACGTTGAACATCATTACGCTCGCTATCAACCTGTCTGATAGCCGAATCCAGCGTATTTTGAGCACGTTCCAGCTCAGACACCGCCC
>JBEBSM010000003.1:0-34082 GCA_040394315.1 Lujinxingia vulgaris | reverse complement strand
CAACTGAGCTTGTGATTTTGCCGCGCGAAGTGCCGAATCCGGTGGTTGCCGACGGTGCACCGCCTGAAGCGGATCTGGGTGCGCAACCAACCAAGCCGGTGGATGCGTCGGAGGAATCGAAACTAAAAAGCGTGGCTGCAAGGCTCGCTGACTGGGCAAGCAATGTTGCTGGAGGTTCATGATGCAAGAATTACCGGCGTTTCCAAATATCCCGCAGCATGTCATGACGCTTACACTAGGCGGCCGAACATACAGATACCGGCGCACGTATCGCGCGCGAATGGGTGCCTGGTACATCGACATTGAGGACAAAGACGGTGAGCCGATTGTGAGCGGCCGCAGACTGTGCGGTGAGTGGGCGCCGTTAACCGGATTGGCGGTGGATTTCGACGGCTTCTTGTACGTGCGCGGGCCTGATCCGCATCGGCGTGAGGATCTGGGCAGTGATTTGCGTGAGATATTCATTTCACCCGAAGAGCTCACAGGCGAAGAAGTCGGCGAGTATCTGGAGGAGTATGTATGAGCGAGATGTTTGGCAGACAGGTCATTGTTGAAATCGGCGAGGCTGGCGGGGTCGGTCGCAGGTTCAAAAACTTGCGGATCGGTGGGAGGATTGAGAAATCACCCAGGTCCGGACCGAACACGGCCGTGCTCGAAATCTACAATCCCGCTCCCGATTCCATTGCGGCCGCTCAAAACCCGCGTGCGGTCGTGCGTGTGATGGCCGGCCACGATGTGCCACGGTTGTTGTTCGTCGGCACCATCATCAAAAACGGCGCGCGTATCGAGCAGGCCGGGCCAGACCGTATCTTGACGATTGAGGCGATGGACGGTGGCCGCAGCTATCAGGAAGCACACATCAACGAGTCGTTTTCGCGCACGTCGACAATGGAGCAGGTGTTTGGCGCGCTCGCTGTAAAACTGGGCGTGCAGCTCGGCGCGGTTTCGCCTGGCGAAAGCATGCAGTTTCCACGCGGCTTAACACTCGCCGGACCGGTGCGCAGCGTGCTCGATGATCTGGCGCGCTCGCTCGGCGCGGAGTGGTCGATTCAGGACGGTGCCTTGCAGGTGCTTTCAGGCGATGAAGACACCGGCGAGGCGGTCGTGCGTGTTTCATCGCGCACGGGAAATCTGATTGGAACGCCTAAAATCGGCAGCGATGGACTTGAAATCACCGCACTGCTCGATGGCCGACTGCGACCAGGGCGAAGGCTGGTTATCGAAAGCAAGCAATTCGAAGGCGTGTATCGCGCCCGCGAAGTGCAACACGTCTTTGATTCCGGCTGGGATTCATCGTTTCACACCGTCGTTGTCGCAAAGGAGGTCAAATGAGCACGAAACCACAACTTTCCGACGTCATTTCCGACGCCATCCGCAGCGAACTTGCCACCGTGCACACGTCGTTACCGGGCAGGATTGTCGATTATGACCAGGCGACGCAAATCGCCACCGTGCAAATCGGCGTGCAGTTTTCGCGCCGTGGGCTGGACGATGAACGCATTCCCTACACACCGTCACCGATTTCGGGTGTTCCGATTCTGTGGCCAACCGGCGGCGGCGGGAAATACAGCGACACGTGGCCGCTCGAGCGAGGCGACGAGGTCTGGATTCACTTCGCCGAACGCAGCATCGATGAGTGGGTGATGTCGGATGCGGATGTGGTGACACCGGCCAGCGTGCGGCGGTTCAATCTTTCCGACGCTGTGGCAACGCCTGCACAGTCGTCGAGAAAAGCACCGCTACCGGGCGCGGCCGTCGCGGATGCGCGCGTGATTCGTGGGGATGAAATCCGGCTTGGGAGTGCGGCGGCGAGTGATTATGTGGCGCTTGCGAGTCTGGTGAAGGCGGAGCTGGATGCTTTGTGGAACGCTGTTAATACGCACACGCATCCGATAGTCGTAACGCCAGCACCGGCATCGAGCCCGACATTGACGCCGGGGTTTTCTGGTTTTGTTGCTTCTTCAAAAGTCAAGTCTGAGTAAATTTTTAGGCAATAGTTGCCTATGACCTCAAATGGGTTGGATAAAAATCCAACAATATTGATTAGAGTGATGTTTATTTGTTGACATTCGTTTTATTCCTTGTATTGTGACCGTCAAGTAAAGTCTTGAATGGAGATTCTAATGACCGCTTTTGGGTATTGGCTGAAAAACATAAGAAGTGGGCAGGGAGTGAGCCAGGATGACCTCGGTGTCAGCATCGAGCGCTCAAAAAGTTGGGTAGCCGATATCGAGCGAGGCAAGGCTAGGCCAAAGGTTGAAGACCTTCAAAAGATTTCACGGTTCTTGAACGTGAGTGTTCACGATGCTTATCAGGCTTTTTTACAAGACTTGATGGGCGTTACTGATTCAAAAACCGATGCTGCACCAGAAATTTCTGCCGTTGCGGATATATGGGCGAGCATGGAGGCCAAAGAAGCCCCAGTGGAACGCGTAAAACCACGAAGCCGAAAGGTGATCGAGCAAAAAGCAGACGAGATGGCTGTTTTTCTTTTTCGGGAAGCAGTTGCGTGCCACGAGTCGATGCCGATCGACCAAGTGCTGTATGATACCAACCTGCTCAAAGAGTTGGAGTGTAAGCTTGGTTATTCAGTATCTTTTTCGAAGTGCGACGAAGCCAATCTATTTGTTGAGGCGTCTGCTCAAAGAAGTGATGGCGGCGTCGAGATCAAGCTTCGTGATGATGTTTGGAGGCTGATCGAAGCAAATGACGGTCGAGCGAGGTTTACTCTTGCGCACGAATTAGGGCATGCAATCCTACACGCGGATGTAATCATGGCTGGCGGTGTAGTTTATCGTGACGCTGCTTGCATTCCGTCTGAGACCTTGCAGATAGGCATGAAGATTTACGAATCACCCGAATGGCAGGCCAACGTTTTCGCGAGTGCATTTCTAATGCCTAGCAAGTCTGTGCGGGGTTGGATTGATTATGTGAGATGTGAAGATCCGGAGATGGTAAGCATTGCCAGTATGGCGGAGCACTTCAGCGTCAGTTACCAGGCCGCGCGCATCCGAATGGAACGCATGCTTGTTAATGTTTTTTAATACTTTAATGATTGGATTTTGAATGTTTTTTGATGATTTAGTAGCCGCAGAAGAAGTAAAGCAGCCACCATAGAACGCCCAGCGGTCAGCTTGCCGAGTTCGAGCTCGACTTGAAACCGCTAAATCCGCTGGGTAGAACGTGTCCGTTCAAATGAGAAACCTGAAAATAGACATCAGGTGATCGGATGTCAAGCTGAACCCAGCCGCGCCATCGAGGTAGTACATGAAATGTACTGCTAAGGGATGTTGCTGCGGCAAGCCGATCGTTATTCGAACGATCAGCGGCCGACGCGTCCCGATTCATATCGGATAATAATCCTGTGAATCTTGCATGCCGATTATCGGCATCCGGGGTCAGATCAGCCACGTGACTCAATGATCGCTAAACTCTTATATATTGAACTTCAGGCCATTGCGCCTCAAAGCCTCCCTCACCCGGGAGGCTTTTTTTATGCCCAAAAGGCGAAAGGAACCAAAATGACAAAGAAATTCGGCCTCACAAAAAAAGGCCTGGTCATCCCACGATACGCGGATTTCCTCGAAATGATGATCGAGTCGTACGAAGCGGACACCGGCGTGAAGGTAAATCGAGAACCAGGCGACGCGCTGTATTCTCTGTTTGTTGTGTACGCACGGCAGGACGACGAGGAGATGCAAATGTTGCAGGCCGTGTACGACCAGCAAGACCCGAACAACGCGGAGGGCGTGCAGCTCGATAACCTGTGCAACATTTCTGGGATTCGCCGTCACCGCGCATCCACCTCAACCGCAGGGCTTGAGCTGACCGGAGATCCGGGCGTCACGGTTCCCGACGGCAAGCGCATCGAGGACGCAAACGGTTTGTGGTGGCTTGTGATGGATGCAAAGCCTTTTGACGCGACCGGCAAAGCCACGGCCTACGCGATCGCCACCGAAATGGGACCGCACGGACCCACCGACCTGAACGCGAAGGTGCACATCGTCAATCCGGTGTTCGGATGGAGTGATGTGAAGTTCACGTCGATTTCGCGCGGTAGGTATCAGGAAACAGATCCCGAGCTTCGCCGCCGTCGCGAGCTATCGATGCAGATTCGCGGGACGGGCTCATGCAAGGCGATTCGCGCGCGGTTGCTGGCGCTGCCGTTTATCAAAGCGGCCGTCGTGCTTGAGAATGACACGAATTACCCGAAAACCGTCGGCGGGATTCCGAACGTGCCGCCGCACAGCGTGGTGCCGGTGATTTATAGTGATGAAACAGACGGCAAGTTAATAGGCTCTGACCGAATTAAAAACGTTGCACGCATTCTTTATGAGCACGTCGTGGCAGGCGTGAAATGCTATGGAATTGATCAGTCTGGCACGGTTATCGGTGAGGATGGTGGCACGAAATTGATCCAGTGGACCTACGCAGAGAACGTCCCTGTTACTGTGGAGGTTCAGGTGACAGGCGTGAATCCAGCAACTGTTGTTGATGAAATCAAGGCAAGCGTTCGGCTCTATCTGGAGACAGTTCAAGTCGGTGATCCGGTGCGCAGGCTGCCGATCGTCGTGGCAGCAGGAAAGATTGCAGGCATTACCGATGTGACTGTACTTCTTAATGGAGTGGATGCCGACATTAGCGTGTCTGAAACTCAAGTTGGAATCGTTTTTGACGGTGACATTTCAGTCACTTAACCCTTATAGCATCCAATCCCATATTGAGGGTGCATGTAGCATGTAGCTGATGACTGGCAGAATGATATGTCACCATCTTTGGTCTTTGTGTGAGTTCCGCAAATGGGTGATGCACCATCGCACGCTTGATGGGTGAAAACGTATCGATAGCCTTCTGGAGAGCCTGGAACGCAAACACGTTCGTTAGAAACAGGCGTTTCATCACACACCACATCCCTCGCCACGAAGAAGCAGCCGTCGCAACACGCACCTTCGCTGCATTCGCACGCATCGCCTGCACAAACGCCGGCCGTGCATGAATCGCGGCCGGTGTTGGCATTGCCGTCATCACACGCACCGGCTTCATTCAACGGCAGGCAACCATCACAACACTCGTTTTCCGCATCGCAGGTGCAGACGGTGCCTTTGCACTCGCCGTTATCGCACCGGGCGTCGCGGATTCCGTCGGCGGTGCACGCCATGCCCTGACGCGTGTTCTGGACTGCACATCCGGCAACATCGTCGCAACTCGCCGCCTGGCACTGGGGTTCGGTCAAAAGCTCGTCGCAGGGTGAGCCGGTCGGCGCACCGCACGTGCCGTCTGGCTGGCAGGTGGTTTCAAGCGTGCACTCGCTGCCGTCGTCGCAGGACTTCCCAGCGTTCGTCGGTTGGCAGCCATCGCAACACGCATCGGTCGTGTCGCAAACGCAGGCGGTATCGGTCTGGCTGGCATCGCCTGGCGTGGACGTGTCTTCGGATGCGTCGATGTCGGCAACGTCATGCTCGCCGTGATGTTGGTTGGGAGCGGAGTCTTCACCGGAGCAAGCAGCGGCGAACAAAAGTAGCAGGGAAATTATCAGGATACGCATGTGGGCTCCTTGCCGGGTGCGTTTTCGAAGTTTGGTGAATCAATCACATCGTAGCTTATGTGGCGTTCGCGTCGCAATCAAGAGCCTCCCCAACCCGGGAGGCTTTTTCATTTCTTGGAGGTTCGGCATGTACGACCTTTTGTTAGTCGACGGCGATTTGCCGGTCAGGCCAACGCTTGTGCGCGGCCCGCAGCTTGTGGCGCAGCGAATACGCCGGCGGCTGTTGTTGCACCGTGGCGAGTGGCTTTTGGATAGGCGCGTGGGCGTGCCGTATGTGCGGTGGCGTGAGCAAAAGCCGCCGCGCCTGGAGAACATTTCAGCGTTCGTGCGCGATTTGGTCACGACCACGCCGGGCGTTGTGCGGTTGACGGAATTCAAAGCGGCGTTTGCGCAAGGCGTGGTCGAGATTTCCGGCCGAATCTTCGTCGCCGGCGGCGAGGAACTGGCGTTTGAGGGAACCACCAGCCTGGACGAAAGCAACGTGAGCGGGGCGGTCGTGTTCCACACCACGAGCGGGGCGATTCTATGATTTCGTATACTCCAGACCATGCCGAACGCGCAGTTGCCGAAATGCTTAGCCAGGACAGGCGAAAACCTCGCCTTGTGGCGGCGGTCCGCGCACGCTCGAAAGCCACGCAGACGAAAGAAGACCTCTATTTCGACCTGCTGCTCAGTAACAACGTCGACGATGCAACGGGCGACCTTTTGGACAGGTGGGGCCGGTTCGTGTTGGAGCCGCGCGGCGGGCTTGAGGATGAAGCCTACCGTGGGTTCGTGCGTGCGCGAATCGCCGCGAACTTGAGCGGCGGCACCATCGACGAGCTGTTGAGCATATTCGCGAGCATCACCGCACCGTCCGTGGTGGCAAACGTTGAGCTGTATCCGGCGGGCTTTTCGCTGACAGCGGTTCGAGCCGACCCACTCGACGACGATTTGAGGGCGCGCGTGCGCGTGTTCATGCACGAAATCAAGCCAGGCGGCGTGGGCATGACGATGATCGAATCAACAACCGTAGCATTTACTTATGACATCGGCCCGGGCTTTGACGCGGGCGAGCTATCGAGGATTCTATGAGCAAACCAACGGAAATCGTGGACTGGGCAGAAGGCGCAGGCGCGCAAACAAGTGAGCCGGTAAATGAGCGCGCGGGTGGTTTCCCGTTTCGCTACGTGCCACCGGCCGAGCAAGTCAATTGGATGTGGCGCGCGGTCGGGCGGTGGATTAACTGGCTGCAAAACAAGGCCGACAACCACGTACGACGGCGGCACCACCGATTTGAGCGCACCAAAGGTCGATCTCACCAACCACGTTGATTGCGGAACATTCGGCAAACTTGCAGTGGAAACAGACACGATTTCGGAGCACGTAATTCGCCACGTGCCGAAAAACAGCGGACTTCTGACAACATTCCGAACCGGCAGGCTTCACGCGAACAGCGCATTTCTGGAAAAGATTACCATGCCGTTGCTGGGTGGTGTGTCAACCCTTCGAATAGCAAAGAGTGACCCGACAGATCCGCCGGTCGTCGTAGCTGTTGAGGGCGAAATACGAACCGATGTGATCAGCAGCAATGATCTCGTAATCACGAAGCTGTTCGGTGGTTCTGGCCACGGGAAAATCACCGCCAACAACACAATCAAAGCCTGGGGAATGGTGGACGCGTCAACGGCTACCACTGGCGCGCTAATCACTGGCGCGGGTATCGCCAACGTTGACCGCAACATCGACGGCTCGGGCCCGTGGGTAGGAACGTGGGATATTACGCTATCGAGTGCCGTGCCAGACACGAGCAAGGTCGCCGTCTTCGTGTCGGGTCAAAACATATATTCCCGAATAACGTGGACGAGCACCACCAAACTGACCGTAGAAATTCTCGAAATTGGCGGCGGTTTGTCCAATACCAACTTCTCCATTCAACTTCTTTACGTAGGGGCATAATCATGGGTTTATTTGAAACATTGAACCGGCTCGGCGTGCTCTCCGTGGGTCGTCGGCCGGAATGGAAACAGCAACTCACCACCACCGGGCCACCCGCGAGCGCGGGCGCAGGAGTGAGCATCGCCGGCAGCGTGAAAACGCTTGTCTCGATTTCGCTTCGTGAGAACGCCGCATTTCACACCGCGCGCGTTTCTCTCACCTACGTTGCGGCCACAACCTACAAGGTCACGATTGGTGCCACAGCACTTACCGTCGCAGCCACCACGGACGCGGCAACCACCTTGCAAGCCATCGCCACCGCAATCAACGCCGACCCGGTCGCCAACTTGCTCGTGCTCGCCACCGTAGAAGACGACCATGTCGTGATCCGCGGACTTGCACAGGCTGTATTTGTGGCGGACGGCGAAATCACCGCCGGAACCGGTACCATCACCGTCATCCAGGACGCCACCGAAGCCACGGCCTACGTTCACCTGCTCGCCGGCGGCATCGGCACACGACCACCGCACTGGGTACTCGCCAGAAACGGCACGATCGACGCGGAGTTTCGCGGCCTCACCGAACGCCTCGACACCGCAGGCTTTGATCGGATGTACGTCGAAGTCGTGGCCGATGGAACTTGCACGGTCCACATCGGGCCGGGGGTGGTGGAATGAGTATTTTTAGTGGTGGGATCGTTCGCGATGCGCCGCCGAAGGATGGGCTGTGGAGGAGCGGGAAGAATCTTGGGGAGCCGGTGAGCTATACATCATGGGGGTGGTCACGTGATCTGGACGAAATGCCGGAGTTTCAATCAGTGGATAGAGTTGGCATAACTCACGCACAAATCCTAGCCGGGTTAAACGTAACGCCACAAGGTTTTTTGAGGTGGAGCTGGCAAGCTTCCGTTAATGCCGGAGCCAGTATTAACCACACATTCAGAATCACACCACCGCAACAAGCGTGGCAATCCAACGGCGTGCAGTTTGCAATGAATTTCTGGCGTGGAAGCGCAGTGAGTTTCAGTAATCAGACAGTGTTTTGTGGTATGGACGCATTTGACGAGCATGGCGATCCAGCCATTATTCCAGGAACAACGAGTAATCGGTTCTACAACGGTTATGAAAGCACAAGCTCGGCCGCAAACCAAATAAGGCAACACCTAGGGCCGGTCACGTCACAATCGTCCGGAGCCGGTAATGGGGGATTCGGTTTAATCATAAAACCGAAAAATAGACAGATGGATATAATGAAAGCTGCAATCGGAAGATTCAAATATACTAATACGAATGGCCACGTAGACATCATTGATCCACGACCAAACGGCGCAACACTGGATGGTGTTTTTTGGCAACCATATATTGAAATCACAATGAGCGGAGATCGATCAGTAGCCTATGATTTTGAAATGTTTTTTTACGACTTCATGATTACCGGCATCCCTAAAACCACCTAACACCCACAACCACCCAACCCCTCAAAGCCTCCCCATCCGGGAGGCTTTTCTATTTCTTGGAGAAGTATGCGCAGTCAACTTGTAACAAACGCGTTATCGATCTGGGCCGAAAATATCGACGTTTCCACACTTCGCGGCCGACAACGTATCAGTGAATTTTTCACCGAAAACCAATCCTCAAAAGGTGCGAAATACTGGGCTAAACACCTGAAAGCAGACGTCTCGACCGGTGGAATCTTCGACGACAGCAAACGACAGGGGGACCGTGGACAGTATTGCGGCCTGTTTATTGCGTATGCCGGGCGTGGCCTGATTCTGCCTGATATTAGGTATTTCTGCTTACCGTCCACAAACCGTATGCAGTCCGCTGCGCAGTGGAAAAAGACGGGAGTTAAAATGCCGGATGGATGGGAGCTTGAGAAAAGCACCATCCAGAGGGGCGACATCATCACGGTAGGCTCTGGCAAATTCTACGGAACCCACCTCGCCCTTGTGGTAGAGCGCGACGACCACATCTTGAAAACCGTCGAAGCAAATACTTTCGGCGAGCTTGGCAACGGAAAGTCTGGCCGCGGAGTGGTTCGTAGACGTCGCACCATAAAAGAAGTTCAGCGGGTTTACCGCTTCGACCACCGCCATTTCATCCAGGGGGCATGCGCATGAATTACGACATTTACATCATGTGGAGCGCCGCTATTTACGCGTCCGTCACAGTTATCAAGGCAACCGCCAAGGCCAACGGATTCGCTACCCACCCGTTTTACGTGCGCTCGTTGCCACTACTTCCGGCCGTAATTGGTGCGGCGAGCGGCTACGCAATCGGCCCGAACCTGTTCGGGTGGACGGCATTGCATGGCGCGTTCTTTGGTGTGGGGGCTGCTGGCGTCGCAGCGCTCTCTCATAGCGTGCACCGCCAGACCATCAAAGGCGACGACGCGCGGCTCGACCATTTTCGCGGCGCCACGAAAGAGGTGAACGATGAATGATTACCCAAAAGAATTGTGGGGACTCCTCGGCACGGCCGTTGGCGTCGTCGGCACTATGCTAGCCGGCCTGCTCAAAATGCGCAGGGAAGACGCGGAGGCTGCACGCGCGCTTCGAGACGAGCTTCGCAAAGACAACTCGGAGTTCAAGTTGCGCGTGGGTGCTCTTGAGAAAGCTGTGCGCGAACTACTCGACGAGCGGCTGGTTCTCAAAAGAGCGCTCGACAAGCGCGACCACGAAATCGAAGTCTTGAAGGCCAGACTTGCAATCGTCGAAGAGCTTTCCGAACCGATGGAGGTGTTTCCATGACTTCCATCATCCACATTTCCGACCTGCACATCGGCCAGCCAGGCGCGGACGTGGCAACCCGCCGGCTGGTTTCAGCGATTCTCGACGACTTGCCAGACGTCATCATCATCACCGGAGACATCACCGACGACGGGACGGTCGAGCAATATGCGCTTGCACATGACCTGCTCAAGCCGTTCGTGCTTTTCGATTGCTTGCTAATCGTCGTACCGGGCAATCATGATGTAGGCGCGAAGGGCGTAGTTTATGAGCGTGATGCGCGCACGAGATTTCATGAATTCACCAAAAAACTAACCGGCTTAGATGTTCCACCCGGAGCGTTTCCGTTCACCTACACGGTCGGAGATTGTCGAATCATTTGCCTGGATACTTGCATACCACCCGGCGAAATCGCCCGCGGGCGCGTCGGATACTTGCAACTTCAAGCACTCGCTCGCGAATTAGAATCGGCCAAGCGTGCGGGAATGCGAGCGGTCGTTGCAGGCCATCATCACCCGTTCGACGAGCGATATGTTGTTGAGCTTGCAGATTCTGCCGAACTCCTCGCCACACTCTCCCACCGCACGGATTTGCTATTATTTGGCCACAAACATGAGGCGGCCGAGTGGTCCGAGGTTTACGGCATTCGCAGGATTTTAGCGTCGTGCAAATCCACCCAAACGATGCGTTATCGTCGGATAGTTCTGGACGGCCGAATTACGCAGGAATGGATAAACCTTGGCGTTTGAGGCGATCCCAAGTAAGGTGACATCGTCCCAAGTAAAACACCAAGTAGCGAGGTGTCGAGCCACGCCAAACCGAGTGTTGTTGTGTTGAGCAAGTCTAGTAATTACGCCAAAATCCTGCATTTTCAGCCTGAAACAAACGGCCTTCTAAGCCGTGGGTCGCAGGTTCGAGCCCTGCCGGACGCACTTATTTCATCAAAAGTATAAAGATCTTATCCGCTGTCGGTGCTACTGCATCGAGTGAATACTTGCGTGAAAATTGCTTATCTCCCCCAAAACTATGCCAAGACATCGCGCCGGCCATGACGAAGACGTTTCCTTGAAACGGCTTTTCTTTTTCTTGTGCTGGCTACTCATTGCCATCCTTATCTCAAGCTGCTCTACCTTTGCCTCGCCAAAATACGACGGTCCGATCACCGAGACATTTGATGGCGAACATTTCGTCAATCAAGATCCCGTTCGGGATCACGGGTTTTTGGATATGTTGCGATGGACCGTCAATCGTGACCGAGGTCCGTGGCCCAACTGGATCGAGTCCGTGCCAGGACCCAAACCTCCGAATCGTGTAGGCCAAGGCGAGCTCCGCGTGACATTCGTTAATCACGCGACGATGCTCGTACAGATCGATGGCCTCAATATTCTTAGCGATCCGGTATGGTCGATGCGCGTCGGCCCCAAGCCATGGCTGGGCGTGAAAAGACATCGTGATCCAGGAATCCGTTTGGAAGATCTCCCGCCGATTGACGTGATCATGATAAGCCACAATCACTACGATCACCTCGATATGCCGACGTTGAAACGACTCGCGAAAAAACATAATCCAAAAATTCTGGCAGGCCTCGGCGTTCAAGCGCTTTTGCAACAAAACGGATTGACCAACGCGCAAGACCTGGATTGGTGGGAAGAAACACAACTCGGGGAAATCGCTATTACGTTCGTTCCAGCGCGACACTGGAGCAGCCGCGGTCTAACAGACCGTAAGACAAGTCTCTGGGGTGGATTTGTCGTTACCTCCGCCAGTGGTTCCGTATATTTTGCCGGGGATACCGGGTGGGGACAACATTTTGAGCAAGTTGGTAAGAGGTTTGCACCGATTCGTCTGGCGATCTTACCGATCGGTGCATACCGGCCGCGATGGTTTATGCGCGATATGCATATCTCCCCGGACGAGGCCGTAAACGCTCATGAAGTTCTGAATGCCTCAACGAGTATTGGCATGCACTTTGGTACCTTTCCACTTGCGGACGACGGCCAATTAGAACCGACGATTAGCCTGGAGCTGGCTAAGGCGAAACGATATCCGCATTTACCGCGCTTTTGGACGCTTCAGTTTGGGGAAGGGATGGATGTTCCAGAAGTTGCTGAGGCGGTCGGTAAGGCCGAGTGATCGTTTGGTTTCATGATAACAAACCAACATGAAAGGCGCGGAATGTTGGCGAATTTCGCAAGTGCATAGCTTTCCTATAACACTTCAGCGGATGTCTTCCGCTGGTTTTTCGTAGTTGGGCTAAACCAATCAAATGGAAAAGCCCCTAGAAATAAAGGAGCTTCCATGAATTCCACTGGAATCAGAAACCTCGATAATGCAATTCAGACCACCAATATCTGGTTACGCGATCTGGATGCGATATTGGGATGGGATGATCGCGTAAAGACTTATGCGGCACTTCGTACCGTTTTACATGCATTGCGCGATGAACTGATCGTTGAAGAAGCCGTCGATCTGGCAGCACAAATCCCTCTAATTATTCGTGGCTTATATTACGAAGGTTGGGTGCCTGCAAAAACTCCCAGGCGAGAGCGTGATCTTGATCTATTCTTAGCGCGAGTAGCAGATAATTATTCTCAATCTGACGCTGGCCGTATCGATCCCCGCTGGCTTTGTGAAAGCGTATTTACCCTGCTGAATACATACGTCAGTGCCGGGGAAATCGACGATGTAAAAAATATGCTATTTAGTCATCTTCAAGATTTATGGCCAGATGATGAACTGGCAGATTCTAACGGCTCAGGCCAACGTCCTACATCACTTCATTGATGACTTCGTCGAGATTCAACACGACGATATTTTCGATATGATAGGTTTGCGGAAACATATCGATCGGCTGGATGTGGTCAAAAGAATAGCCCAGGTTTTGGAGTAAACGAAGATCACGTGCAAGTGATTTTGGATTACAAGAAACGTAGACGATTCGTGGTGACTTCAGCATTTCGAGATGCGTGAGCGCATTGGCCATTAAGCCGGATCGTGGCGGATCGACGATGATGATGTCGGGTGTTTTTAACCCGTCGCCATCGTCGGAGAGTGCGTCCGAAAACTCAGGACTTGCCAGTACTTTCCCGACGTCACCGACGAAAAACTCGATATTTTCGATGCCATTCAATGTGGCATTTTTTCGCGCGTTCTCTACCGCATCGGCCTGTAATTCAATGCCAATGACTTTATGAGCGAACGGCGCAAGACACATTCCGATCGTACCCGTGCCACAATACAGATCGAGAATCGTCGCGGACTTTTCGCCAGTAGATTTTGTGGATTGCCCAAGTCCGGTACGGTCGAGCACTGTTGCATAGAGTGTTTCGGCCTGAAGCGTGTTTGGCTGAAAAAATGCGCGCGGATGAATTTCAAAGCGAAGCTGCACATTGCCCGGCAGGTGCATTTCTTCGTGTAGGACAGGCAATCCATGCATCAAGTGTTCGGTATGGCTGGAGCGCTCGCCTGCGACGTTTCTAAACTGCGTCCAATACAGACTTGAAAGGACTTCGTCTTGCTCGGCGGCGTATGCCAGCAAAAAGTCGCAAAAATGCTGGGCTGCTTCACGGGCTGAAACGGTTTTTCCACCTAATTCAGTCGTATCGTCATCGATTGTGACGAGCTCAATCAATCGTTCGCCGCTCCGTTTTCCTTCTCGTACGATGAGACTCTGCAAAAATCCTGTCTTTTGACCGGATAAATAGGGCTGAAAACCCTGTGATTCCGCCCAAACTCGTACAGATTTAACGAGTTTGGAAGAAAAGTCGGATTCCAAAAAGCATTCTTCGAGACTGAGAATGTCGTGCCGCATGCCGGTGGGATGCAGGCCAAGCGCGAAGTTGCGATGATGATCATCACCAAAGCTAAATTCCATTTTATTGCGATAAAACCACGGATCTTCCTGGCCAATAACCGGATAAACCTTGCCCGGATCGATACCTTCGACAGCCATGAGTTTTTTTACGGTTTTTTCTTTGAGCGCAAGCTGATGACGATAGGAAATGGATTGAAGCGTGCATCCCCCACAACCTTTTTGAGAGGTTTGCTCAAGTTGCGTAGAAACTCGCTGCCCAAAATGCATGCATCGCGGCGTAATGCGAATCGGGGATGGTTCCAAAATACTTTCGATCACCGCAGAAATACGTTTTCTACGCGAAGTTTGGATACGTACGCGGAGCTTGTCTCCAGGAATGCCGTAGCGAACAAAAACGATATACGTGCGCGGTTCTGTCTCATGTTCGAGCTGAAATTGAAAAGTCGCCTGTCCGAGTCCTTCGGCCGTTAATGAATCAATGGTAACTTCGATAAAGTCGCCAGGACGCGGAATTTTTAAGAGAGTTACAATTTGGCTCAACATGGCTGAATCGCTCCTTCTTGAACCTGAAAAGTGCTCACATCATCATCGAGCAGGATATAATCACGATGGGTTGTCGTAATAAAAACCTGTCCCTGTTTGCGTGCGCGTAAAAAATCGAAAAGATACCGGTTTCGTTCTCGATCGAGTTCGCTGGAAACGTCATCGAGCAATAAAATCGGCGAAAAATGATAGCGTTCTTCTAAATACGTGATTTCGGCAATTTTCATCGCCAGGACAAACGCCCGGTGTTGTCCCTGACTTGCAAATGTTTTTACATCTCGCTCATTCAACGAGGTCGTCAAGTCATCGCGGTGCGGTCCAATGACCGTGAACTTACGTGCACGTTCCTCGCGAACGCTCTGCTCAAGTCCTTGCCTGATTAGTTCGACCACCGCCAACCTATCATGCCGAAGCTCGCCAAGTGGACCCTCATAGGGAAAGTTGGAGGATGGCCAACGAAGTGAGTATTCGATGTCTGTTTCAAAATCTTCGTTGAAGATTGAGCGAAACGTTGACTGTAAAACAGGTCGGAAATGATGAATGAAATCTAGTCTTCGCACGATCAACGTCGCAGCATATTCGCAAAATTGTTCGTTATAGACTTCGAAAAGTTTGGCGTCGTATCGGTCTGATTTCAGTAAGGCATTTCGGTTTTTTAAAATATCCTCAAAATTTGAGGCTTCGCTTGCGTAGGCTGGATGTGCATTGAAAATTGCGCGGTCGATGAAACGTCGCCGCTCGGATGGACCGCCTTTTAGCAAGTAAATGTCTTCAGGCCCGAACATGACGACGTTTACGGTACCAAAGAAATCGGAGAGATTTCGAACGGGATTTTCGTTTAAAAAAACGCGTTTTCCGCGCTCACCCACTTCGACTCTGACTATCCGTTCCGATCCCGAGCGCTCGACACGTGCTTCAAGCACAGCCTGATTTTGCTCAAATTGAATGAGGGATGCGTTGGTGGTTGAAGGCCTGAAGCTCTTCATCGCACTCAGCAGATAGATCGCTTCGAGGAAGTTGGTTTTTCCCTGACCGTTATCGCCGGCCAGGATATTGAAACGTTGATGCGGATGCAGTTGTACGTCGATTAGATTTCTAAACGACCTGAAATGTACTTCTTCAAGCAGCATGTATCAGAGACGCATCGGCATGACGACAAAGAGCATTTCTTCGCGGTCAACATCACGAACCAGCGTTGGTGAAAGCGTATCGATAATCTCGATAGAAACGTCATTGCTCTCGATGACGTTCAAAACGTCGAGCAAATATTTGAAGTTGTAGCCCGCTTTTACTTCCGGTCCGGCATACTCAACGGGTACGGTTTTTGTGGCTTCACCGCGGTCCGGATCGGATGCGTAAAGCTGCAATCCTTCTTCGTTCAGCGTAAGCCGCACGTTGTAGGTTTTGGAGCTCGCAAACAGGCTGACAAACTTTAGCGACTGCAAGAAAGTATCTTTCTCGACCGTTGCGCGGGTATCGGATTCGCGTGGAAGAACCTGCGTAAAGTCAGGGAACGTTCCTTCGATAAGTCGCATCGACAGGCTCATCGGGCCGTATTTGAAAACAATGCTGTTTTCAAGAATGCCGAATGAAAACTCCGGACCTTTGGCGTCTACGGTACGACGAATTTCCGAGAGTCCTTTGCGTGGAATGATGATTCCTTCGCGCAGAGCGTTTGGAATGTTGTCACCAGGCGAGAAGTCCTCGGGTCGCGTTTCGATTTTTGAAAGGCGATGGCCGTCGGTCGAAACCATGAGCAGTGTGCGCTTGTCGGTAACCTTAAAGAAGGCACCGGTCAGATTTGCACGCGCGTCGTCGGTAGAAACGCTGAACAGGGTTTTGTCGACCATGTCCAAAAAGCAGGGCGTTGCGATCGGGAACATTTCAACGCTGCTTGTATCCAGGATTTGCGGGAAATCATCAGGATGAGTTCCGACAATACGACAGGATACGGCGCCGGACGTCAGCTTTGCCCAGTGATTGTCTTCGGTATGAAGCTCAAGTTCTGATTCTTCGAGATTTTTTACGATATCGAAAAGACTACGCGCCTGAAGTGTTACGCGACCTGGCTCGATGACTTCGCAAGCACACGATGTGGAAACGGACGTATCCAGATCGGTTGCGTGTAATGTCAGCGTGTTGCCCGAAGCTTCTAAAAGAGCATTCGAAAGGATCGCCAGCGTGCTGCGTTGACTGACGACACCCTGGAGTTTGAACAACTCTTCGGTGAGGGCTTTACAGGAAATGCGAATTTTCATGTGCGTTGTCTCCAACCAAATTTAACGACCACTTTCCGAGAACAATCCACCACAGGTTGGTCGATGTTTCAAGTCTCATTATCTTCTACGCATCAGAGTTTCAGGATTCAAGCCGGTTTGGTTCGGAGTTTTTGAAGAGACGATTCCTGTCGTTTTGAGAACGAGAAAATGTGGGCTTTTGAAGGTTATCCACACGAACTAATAGCTTCTAAGAACATAAACTTAAAAACTCTTTCTTTTGATCGTAGTACTAGTAGGGCCTGTGAATATGTGGATAACCATCGTAAGTGTCTGGAATGTATCGGCTACTTTCTCCACAGTGTCATGTGCAGAGTGGGTATGGTTGGCTGTGGGCAATTCTCGATAATTTTAAATATTTTTCAGATCACAGAATTACGCACAGCAGATCACACAGCTAATCACAGGTTACCCACAGGGGTTCAAACGTCGATTTTGGTCGGATCTGATTTGCTTCACGCTCGATTGTAATGCACTATGGTCGGGTTATGCATAAATGGATAAATCGACGATTTGGAGAACACGCATGAAAATTAAATCCTTTAAAATTCAAAGACTTACTGTACTCATAGCGATGATGCTTTTTTCGATTAGCGCATGTTCAAGCGACGAAACCGGTCAGACCAATAATAATCAGTCTGATGTGAGCTCACAGGCTGATGCGGACGGAACCAGCACGGATCTTGATGGAAATACGCTAATCGACGCCGATCCTGGCGATGTACCTATGGGAACAGGTAACGATACGGATCCGACAAAGGATGCAGATCCGGGCCAGGACACAGCTCCTGAACCAGATGCAGCCGAGCCGGATCCGGATACTTATCCAGCGGTTGAGCCTGTCGCGTGTGCCTTTCCAAGCACTGAGGAAGGCTGCGCAACGGGTGATTTTGGTGCGGCGACGTTCTTAACCGAGTTTAAGATCGTTGAGGATAAGTCGTGTTGTTACGACTTTAATGGCAACGGTAAGTTCGATAACTTTCTGGGTTCGCTGGTCGGGACGATGAGTTCATTTTCGGCTTTTGGTGATGTGAACGCCAATATCCAAACGGCGATTAACCTGGGTGAGCTGGTTTATATGTTTGAATATTCCGGTCTTGAGCATCCGGAATTTGATTCTGATTTTAAGCTCACGCTGTTTGAAGGTCGTGATAGCGACAATGATTTCGCACCCAATTTGTTGGGCGCCGGTGACTTTGAAGTACTTCCTCATAGTTATGAAGTACCCGGTACGCCAAATTGGGTATTTGAGAAGGCGCGGGTTCATAACGGGGAATTAGTGGCAACTGGCGGACGGTTACGGATCCGTTTCCCGGGAATGCTTGATGAAATCGTAATGATTCTAGAAAACGTGCGCGTTCGAGCGAAAGTCGAACAAGAGGCAGAAAAAGCGCCCGATTTAACCGCCGGCGGTCGTGTATGGCTTACGCAGGGTGAGCTTGCCGGGGCTTTGAATCGTGATACGTTATTTTCATCACTTAACGATGCAGCAAAAGGTTGCGAGTGCATCCAGGATGTCGATGCGATTTATGCCTACAACAGCACGAAGGATAGCTATAAATGCGCTATTACTTCGGCCGATGCCGCACGTTGCCGAACGGCCAGTGCGGCATGTCAAAACCTCGCGGATCAGGGCGTTTGTGGACTCTTGGCGCTGCAGAGTAATAAGGTTGATGTTGACACCGACAATGATGGTAAGCCAGATGCCTTTAGTTTCGGAGCACGATTTACAGGCGTTGGTGCTTCGATTGTAGGAATCGCTGACGACGTTTTACCGTAAGTACAGTAAGAAAATCTCAAAGATATAAAGTTCATTAATCCTTGGTTTATCGAGGTAGGCATGTGTGGAATTATCGGTTACGCCGGCTATAGCGATTGTAGCGAAGTTTTGTTGTCGGGACTTCGACGACTGGAATATCGCGGATATGATTCGGCCGGTGTTGCGATTGGCCTGACAAACGGCGAAGTAAAAATCTGCCGTGCGGAAGGTAAACTCGGGCAATTGGAGCGCGCTTTTGCGGAGTCTCCTTTTGATGGTTTTGTAGGTCTTGGACATACGCGCTGGGCAACCCATGGTCGCCCCAATGAGACGAACGCCCATCCGCATCGCGCGGGTCGGGTGGTGCTGGCTCATAACGGTATTATCGAAAACTACCGCGAGCTTCGCGAGCGTTTGATGCTGCGTGGTCGTGAATTTTTGAGTGAAACCGATACAGAAGTTATCGCTCACTTGATCGATGATGCACTCGAGCAGGGCGCAGAATCGTTGCATGCGGCGACACGTCAGGCGATTTCGCATATCGAGGGATCGTACGCACTCGTCGTCATGGAAAGTAGCAATCCCGCAGAGCTTATCGTTGCACGTCATGCCTCGCCGATGGTTATCGCGCGTGGTAAGGATGGCGCACTTGCAGCATCGGATATTCCAGCGATTTTGCGCTATACCCGCGATTTCACGTTCCTCGAAGACGGTGATACGGCAATTTTGCGTGGCGATTCGACGCAAATTTTTAACGGCGAAGGTCAACCGGTTGAACGGGAAGTAAAAACGATTAGCTGGGATCCGATTTCGGCTGAAAAACAGGGTTACAAGCACTTCATGCTCAAGGAAATCCATGAGCAGCCGGCGCGGATCACCGATACGCTTCGCGGTCGGGTCAGTATTGACCGTGGCGACGTGCATTTGCCAGAACTGGGTCTGGACGAAGATTTCATTAAAGAAATCGATAAGATCGTGTTTTTGGCCTGTGGCACGAGTTATTTCGCGTCGCTTGTCGGCAAGTATGCGATCGAGACGTTTGCGCGTGTCCAGGTGGAAGTCGAATTGGCCAGCGAGTTTCGTTATCGCGATCCGATCATCAGCGAGCGCACCCTGGTAATTGGCGTCAGCCAGTCCGGTGAAACCGCGGATACACTTGCCGCAATGCGCGAAGCACGTTCGCGCGGTGCAAAAGTTCTCAGCATTTGTAACGTGATTGAGTCGACCATCGCGCGTGAATCGGACGGCGTTTTGTATACGCACGCCGGACCAGAAATCGGTGTTGCCAGTACCAAAGCGTTTACAACGCAGATTGCTGCGGTGTCGATGTTGGCGATTTACTTTGGTCGCCGCCGAGGCACGATCAATCTTGAGCAAGGACGTGAGCTCGTGCAAGCGCTGCGCGAAGTTCCGGCCGAAATGGAAACGATGCTCAAGGACATGAGTACGTATCAGGAAATTGCACGTCAGTTTTCTGGAGCACACTCATTTCTCTATATCGGTCGTGGAAGTCAGTATCCAATTGCGGCCGAGGGTGCGCTTAAACTCAAGGAAATCAGCTACATTCACGCCGAAGGCTACGCTGCCGGCGAGATGAAGCACGGTCCAATTGCGCTGATTGACAAGAATTTGCCGGTCGTTGTGCTGGTTCCAAAAAACCGCGTTTACGATAAAACGGCCAGTAATCTTGAAGAAGTGAAGGCACGTGGCGGACGAATTATCGCAATTGGTAGCGAAGGCGACACACAATTGAAAGATATTGCAGATATCGTCGTGACGATCCCACACGTCTCAGAATTTGTTCAGCCGATGATTTCGGTCGTTGCTGTTCAGTTGCTTGCCTATTATATCGCCGATTTTAAGGGCACAGACATTGATCAGCCCCGCAATCTGGCGAAGAGTGTGACTGTAGAATAACCAGCGAGTATTCGTTGTGAAGATCAAAAAAAGCCGGCAAATTGCCGGCTTTTTTGTTTCTAAATCATAGGACTTTTTCGAGCTTATTTGAGCACGTAATAAGGACCCGGTATGCGCTCAACAATGTCCTTACGCACAAAATCATGAAGATGACTGTCGATCAGAGCGAGGTGTACCCACCAGCGCGCGTCGGGTGTGTAGGGCTGATTATCGGGCGTCATTAAAAGTCCGATTGAGTAGAGATCGAGCGGTGTACGAGGTGATTCTTTCAAAATATCGAGTGTTTTTTGTCGATAATGGCTCACATAGCCCAGTGAGCGGCTAAATGAGCGATGGATGTCTTCGGTGTGGTGCATGCCGTGACCTGGCAACAGCAGGGCAGCGTCAAGCGATTGTAGTCGGTGCAGGCTCTGTTCATAGAGAACAAGATTGTCATGCATGACACGGCTAATGGGCGTGGGCGTTGCGAGTACAACGTCGCCGCTGAAAAGCCAGCGTCGTTGAGGTTCCCAAAAAGCGATGTGAAATGGGTCGTGGCCACGTGCATCGATTGCCTGGAGACGCAGGTCTCCGACTTCAATGGTCTGACCGATTTCGACACGCTGGATATTTTCGAGATGCCCTTCGCCAAAGGCAGAAATCATGGTTTGTTTGGGCTGATTGCTGGTTTTGGACTGAATTTTGGCGAGTATTTCTTGTTGAACAGGTTCGGGAAATGCAATCATTCGCCACGGATCCCAGTCGTTGGTGAGATCTTGGAAAGTATGCCAGCGATTCAGTTCGTGCTCGATCCAGGGCCAGACGACATGCGGAGCACTTGAGCGCTGTTGCAAAAGAACGGCTGCGCCCATGTGGTCGATGTGCGTGTGGGTGTAAAGCCAGAGATTTACCTGGTCGAGATTTTCCGCAATGTTGAGACTACTTAGCGCGTCTTGAAGGGCGTCGACGGTCCACGGCCAGCCTGGATCAAAGACGGCAACATATCCTTTGTGCGCATAGACGTACGTATTGATTAAAAGGGTACTGCGCGGATTACAGAGGCGAATTCGCCAGAGATTTTCTGCAATAAGGGCGGCAGTGCCCCAATGATGACGCTCAGAAGATTGCTTCTTTGTGGGTACAGAAGTCATATTTTATAGTGGCGGGGGGGAAGTTCATCGGTGTGTGGGTTTCACCGGAGGAGGGCTTAGTAGGATGGTCGTAGGCATGTTTCGAACGATACCGCCGGCGACACTGCCCAGAATAAATTCGTCTAGCATACTGCGGCTCACCGAGCCAAGACAGATGGCATCATAATGGTTGTGTTTTGCATATTCAATGATCGCACGCGTTGGATAGCCACTGAGGATTTCGGCTGTGTAATCAATACCTTGTAAGAGGGAAGCGTTATTTTCGAGGGTCGTGATCAGGTCTTTGTTTGCGTTTTCTTCGATCTGCACCATCTCGCTTACCCCACCTTCGTAGGCCAGCAGGCCGTTCGGAAGGGAGACGGCTCGCAGGGCATTGACGACGTGAACGATATGCAATTGCGCGTTGAAAATACGAGCCTGTTCAGCAGCGGCCTCCAGTGCAGCGTGCGTGCTATCGAGTAGGTCGATTGCAACGAGAAATTTTGGAGAAACCCCAAAATGATCATGATCTTTATGAACAATCACCATCTTACACGGTGGTTTCTGCGCGAGCCGATGGGTGGTGGATCCAACCATCAAGCGTGCAAAAGTACCGTGCCCGCTCATGCCCATAACTAGCCAGTCGGCATTCGATGTGCTGGCCCAATGAAAGATTTTCTTGGCAGGTTTTCCGTTATCGAAAATAATTTCGTACGCAAAATCCTCATGCGTGATGGGATCTTTTTCGGCATCAGCGATGGGTTTTAGCCAGTGTCGAATCGTATTTTTCATGCGCGCTTGATTGTCCGGATCTTCAAAGACAGCCTTTTGACTCATGTCAAAAAACGGCTCAGCGGTGACATGAAGTATTGAAATCTCGACGGGCATTTTTTGATCGCGAAGTTTATGTGCAAACTCAAACGTCCATCGGGCGGCATGTAAAGCTTCTTCGGACAGGTCGGTAGCCAGAACGATTTTCATGAAAAATTCTCCATTTTATAGACGAATTGTCTGCAGCCTAAATATAGTGAGAGAAAAAATTACGGGTACGACGACCGGGTTGCTAACCTGTATAACGCCCGCCGCGGGCCGATGATAAGCACGCATGAGCCAGAAATAAGGGTTAATCTTTTGCAGTATTCTTACAAAGCGGGTAGGATAGTGGTAGTTCATGGGCACAAAATTGTATTGTGCGAAGGTAAAGATCTAGCAAGCATTTGACAGGGCAAAAAGCGCTGCTAGACTAATGCGCTTGGAGTTTGAGAATAAATCTCTCAATACCATGAAAATAAAAGAGTTTTTCCGTTTCATAAGCAAGATCCTGCTAGTGCAGACTAAAGATCTTATCTAGATTTTTTAATCTGCCCTCTCTTCCGAGCAGGCTTTGAGAACATGACCTATGGGATTGATTCCAGACCTCGTAATCGAGCAGGTGCTGTCACGCACAGATATTCTCCAGACGGTTGGGGGATATGTTTCGTTGAAGCGCACGGGAGCAAATTACAAAGGGTTGTGTCCTTTTCACAATGAAAAATCACCAAGTTTTTATGTTCATCCATCGAAGGGCATCTTTAAGTGTTTTGGCTGCGCTGCCGGTGGAAATGTGATCAATTTTTTGATGACGATCGAGGGCTGGAGTTTTCCAGAAACCGTTCGACATCTGGCCGATAAACTAGGAATTGAGGTCGCAGAACAATCGGATGAGGAAGCCGAAGCGTCGAGAAAACGACGTGAGGGCAAAAAGCTTTATCTAGAGATAATGAAGCAGGCACGGGCATTTTTTGAGCAGTCATTGGTAAGTGAAGTGGGTCGTGCCGCTCAATTTTATTTACGGGAGCGCGATATTAACGTGCAGGTCGCCCAGGAATTTGGTCTTGGATACGCACCGCAGGGGTGGCAGAATTTGTACGATCACCTCACGGCCCAGGGCTTTAAAGGCATGGTGTTGGAGCGTGCCGGGCTGGTTATCGCAAACGATCACGGCGGTTATTATGATCGTTTCCGCAATCGCGTTGTTTTCCCGGTCGTCGATGTCTGGGGAAATACACTCGCGTTTGGCGGCCGCGCGCTGGCAAGTGACGAAGCTGCAAAATATATCAACTCGCCGGAAACTGCTTTTTATAAGAAAGGTGAGCAGTTATATGGGTTGGATCAGGCAAAGCAGGGCATGCAAAAGGCGGAGTATGCCCTGCTGGTCGAGGGCAATTTTGACGTGATCAGTCTACATGGCCAGGGCTTCGATATGACGGTTGCTCCCATGGGAACTGCAGTGACCGGGGAACAGGCCAGGCTGTTATCGCGTTATGTAAAGCGTGTAGTGATTGCGTTTGACGGTGATTCAGCCGGTCAAGAAGCAGCTTTGCGCTGTATGAGCGTTCTCGAACAGGCCCAACTCGAAGCTGTAATCGTGCAATTTGATGAACTCGATGATCCTGATACGTATATTCGGCGTTATGGGCCTGTAAAACTTCAAGAAAAGATTGATCATGCGGTGCCACTTGTGGCATGGGCTCTTGATCGTTTGCTGTCTCCGGTCGAAGGAGCTTCCATCGAACGTAAGTTGGGAGCACTCAAGGAGACGAGCGAATTACTCAGTAATGTGCGTGATACGCTTAGTTGGGAGTATTACGCGCAGGAAGTTTCACGTCGTCTTGGCGTTGACGCGCACTTGTTGCGTGATTATCTCAAGCGGCCCAAAGCGCACGAAAATGCAACGCGGCGAGCCTTTTCGGAGGCCCAGCGTGGCGCAGAACTCGAGACTGCAGAGTATGGCATTCTCGTTGTTTTACTGGATCGTCCAAAGTGGTTAGAAGATTTCTTTCGCGATGGGCTTGATAAACTGTTATGCAGCCAGGAGTTGGCTGAGTTTTTTAAGCTGGCTTATGAGTTTTATCAACCAACCGGGACAATTAACGGTCCGGTTTTGTTGGAAAGAATCGGTAACGGGCTACTACGTAAAACAGTAGAACGTGCGATGGCGGAAGGTAACCGGTTATACGAAGCGGAGAAAAGTCTTCTTTGGTACCAGGACTGTGTACGAACATTGAAAAGAAATTGGGCCAATCGGACTTTAAACCATATCATGGCCGAACTCGACCGAATTGATTTTCGTACGCAGCGTGAGGATTTCCAAGAATTGACTCAACAAATGGAAAAAGTTAACCGCTTTAAGACTGAACTAGAACTGGAGGTTAAGCCTAGCACATAGCCTGCTTACGGGAAGGGCGATGTTGGGACTAAGTTGATGAAATATCAAATGATTTCCGAATATCGCTCTGGAATTCAAAGAAACTGTATTATTGCACGAACAGCGGAATAACTGTTCATTGTGAAAAGTTTATGGCGTGCACTCCCTTGCTTATAGTGTTGGGGAAGATTAGCACTTGCAAGCTACCGATTTGAATCGGTTTTTTGTGGCACGTACCCAAGGAGAAGTTTGATGTTAGCAGCCCGAAGAGATGCGCGAGCCACGAGTTTGGAAGTTCGTAAACTCATCGACATGGGAAAAGAAAAGTCTTTTTTGACCTATGACGAGGTTAATAATGCCCTGCCTCCCGGCGTTCTGACCAGTGAACAGATCGATGACATGATGATGTTATTCGGTGAACTGGGTATTGAAGTCGTCGAGAGTGTTGATCAGGTCAAAAAGGCGCGGTCGGTTGTTGTTGCAGATCCAACCGCGAAGACAACGAAGCCAAAAACGAAAGCCAGCAGTGAAGACTTTCTGAAAGGCAGTGATCCCGTGCGGATGTATTTGCGCAAGATGGGGCAAGTGCCGTTGCTGACTCGTGAAGGCGAAGTTGAAATTGCCAAGCGTATCGAAGAGGGCGAAAAGACGATTTTGACAGTCGTTTTGAGCTCGCCGGTAGGTGTGCGGGAAATGATTTTGCTCGGAAATCGTATCCAGAGCGGCAAAGTGAAATTGTCTGGCGTTTTGCAGGCTCCGAATCCTGAGGACCTGGCTCGTGATGCGGAAGGCAACGTGGTTGAGTTGTCGATCGAAGAGCGTAAGCGTTGGTTTTTGGAGCAAATCGACCAGGTTAAAAAGCTTTATCATGCCAATCGCCAGTTGAGCGAAGAGCTGATCACCAAGCCTTTTATTAGCAGTGTCGAACGTCGTAAAATGCGTGAGCAGATTCGTTCCAATCGCAGCGAGATGTTTGCGCTGATGAAAAACGTCAGCCTGACGAAAAAGCATACCGATAAGGTCGTTGCGAAATTCAAGAGCTTGATTACGCGTATCGATAAGGCTGACAGCGAATTGTATAATTTGCAGCGTCTGTCCAAGATTAGTTTTGACGATGCACGCAAGACGTCACGTGCGCTTCGTAACGGCGAGGAAGCGGGCCGTGAGCGAATTGCACGTGCTGGCATGACACCTGCGCGATTTGAGGATTGCTGGGCAGATATGCGTAGTTTCCGTCGTCGTATTCGGGCGGTCGAAACGGAAGCTGGTCAGTCGGTGAATTCGCTTCGTATCACGTATCAGGCAGTGCTGGCCGGTGAAAAAACCGCAGAGCGCGCGAAGTCTGAACTGGTGGAAGCAAACCTTCGTCTGGTTGTATCGATTGCGAAAAAATACACGAACCGTGGTCTGCAATTTCTCGACCTGATTCAGGAAGGTAATATTGGCCTGATGAAAGCTGTCGATAAGTTTGAGTATCAGCGCGGATACAAGTTTTCGACGTATGCAACGTGGTGGATTCGTCAGGCGATTACGCGGGCGATTGCTGACCAGGCGCGCACGATTCGAATTCCTGTTCACATGATTGAAACGATCAATAAGCTGGCCAGAACTGAGCGTTATTTGGTGCAGGAACTTGGTCGTCCCCCGACTCCGGATGAAATTGCGGATAAGATGGACATGCACGTTGATAAAGTGCGCAAGGTTCTCAAAATCGCGAAAGAGCCAATCAGTCTGGAAACACCGATTGGTGAGGAGCAGGATTCTTCGCTCGGCGATTTCATCGCTGACGAGGATGCAGTGAATCCATCCGATGCAGTGGTGAACTCGAACCTTTCTGACCAGACGCGTAAAGTACTTGCGACGCTGACTCCGCGTGAGGAGAAGGTTTTGCGCATGCGTTTTGGAATCGGCGGCAAGAGCGATCATACGCTCGAAGAAGTCGGTCAGGATTTCAATGTAACGCGTGAGCGTATTCGTCAGATTGAGGCGAAAGCGCTCAAAAAGCTTCGTCATCCAAGCCGTGCAAAACAGCTTGAAAGTTTCGTGGATTTCTAATCCGCAGAAGCCAATTTGATGTAAAAAGCCCACGAATCTGACAAATCAGAGTCGTGGGCTTTTTTATTGCGTATTTTTAGAGAATTACAAATTGGCCAATAGAGCGGCGCCGAGAACGCCGGCGTCGTCTCCAAGCGTGGGGAGACGAACATCCAGCTCGTCGCGAGCAGCTTCGAGGATCAGCGGCGATAACTTTGTGATGACGCGTTCACGAAAATCGAGACAATTCATGAGTACACCGCCACCGAGCAACAAAACATTCGGGTTGAGCAGTGTGCAGGCATTGGCGAGTGTGAGCGCGAGGTAGTCGGACGCACGGTTCCAGAGTTCGTCGAGTTCGGGAATTGTTTGGGAAAGTTCGTCGGCGCGCCCTAAATCAACAATTTCCATGGATTCATCGGTAAAAACTTGATGAATTTTGTGTTTTTTAGCGAGTTCTGCGACCTGAAGTTCAAGATGAACACCGCCGGCGTAGGCTTCGACGCAACCACGTTGGCCGCATCCGCATAGACGACCGTTGACGACAACCTTGGTATGGCCAATTTCTCCGGCCTTTCCGCCGGCGCCGTGAATCAACTTTCCGTCTGCCAGGATGGCACCGCCAATACCTGTGCCCACATAGACAGCGAGTACGTTTGGCGTTGATTTTACGGCGCCGCCAATATGTTCTCCCCATAGTAATGCTTTGAGATCGTTGATGATTTTAACGCGTGTCGTTCCATAACTTTCACGTAGCCTCTCACGTAAAATGCTGGCCAGCGCAACATCTCGCCAGCCTAGATTCGGTGCGTTAACGATCAATTCTCCATCGGCGGACATCTGCGCAGCAAGCCCGATGCCGACTGTGTGTAGGTCGGTGCGCTCGAGTTTTCTTGAAGAATCACCGTCGAAAATTTCATCGAGTAATGAAAGAAGTGATGATGCGATTTCGTCAGGCGAGGTGGCGTCACGAACTCGTACACGTGCTTGACCGACACAGGTAAAGCTTGCGTCGTAGACGGCTAGTCGAGCATTGGTTCCGCCGACATCGAATCCAGCAAGAAGCTTCATAATAAAAGTCCGGAAGTAGGTTAAATGACGGGCCGTATGTATTTACGATTAAGAGCTTAATTGTCAAATATCGAGCAGTAAGCTATGCCCAAAGAGATGATGTTCAGTGATAGAATATGGGCACGGGTGAGCAAAACTGGTTGAAAATTGCGGTTACGGTAGAGGAGTTTGTTAAAATGAAGATTCGACACGCGAAGAAGTTGATGATCGCAAGTTTTTTTGGACTTGCGTGCATGGTTACGATTCCCGCGCAGGCTGACGCATTTCTACTCACTTTTAGTGGTGGTTTGAAAGGTGGCGTTACGGGTTCGGCTGCGCAGGGAGCAGGTAAAACCGATAGTATACAGGATACAAACGGCAACAATTATATATTGAGTCCGAACGGCTTGTATCCAATGTTTGGCGCTGGCGCAGCGTTTGGAATGGTGTTGGAAGCGCGCGCGATGGATATAATCGGCATTGAAACGGGTTTCTACTATTCGCGCGATAATGGCGGCGGGTGGAATGATATTACCGATGGTGGCGGCAATAAGATTACGCGGATTAGCCAGGAGCAGGCGACGACGTCGTATCATATTCCGTTGATGCTCAAGGCGAACGTTCCTGGGCCGTTAATGCGGCCGTTTCTGGGTGTCGGCATAGAATTTGTCCGGCAATCCACGAGTACGCTGACGTATAGTGAAGATGGAAACAGCTCGTTAGCGGCACAACTTCAGGCCAGAAATCAGATTGTGACATCGAACTATTCGGTGTTGCTTGCAACGGTTGGTATGGAGCTAAAGTTCGGGGCGATTCGGATTCCGATTGAGGTTCGCGCAGGTTATAATCTTGGTTTCGATAAGAGTTTAGATAAGCGGGCGACTTACGAGAGTGGTAATCCGGGTAAACTTACGTATAACGGCGAATATCAGGGACATATAGGACTTTATACAGGGTTCCTTTACGCCTTCGATTTGCTGCTATAGATTGCAGCCGGTTGTAAGAAATGACTGAAATGTGGAAACAGATGGTTTTTAATATCTTTCGGAGAAAAATTACTATGTTGAAAAATTTTGAAGAAGTTCCAGCAGATTACGTTCCAGGAACCGGCGAATTGCATGCGATTATTCACACCAACATGGGTGTGATCGACGTGCTTTTGTATGAAAGCCGTGCGCCAAAGACAGTGGCCAACTTCGTTGGACTCGCCACTGGCAAGCGCGAATACACCGATATGAAAACGAAAAAGTCGAGCAACGAGCCGTATTATGATGGCGTGATTTTTCATCGCGTCATTCCTGGATTCATGATTCAGGGTGGAGATCCGTCGGGCTCCGGAAGCGGCGGTCCTGGCTATAATTTCGCAGATGAGTTCCACAAAGAACTGCGTCACACGCGTGGCGGCCTTTTGTCGATGGCCAACGCCGGCCCGGGCACGAATGGAAGTCAGTTCTTCATTACGCTTGGCGCGACGCCGCATCTTGATAACCGTCATGCAATTTTTGGCGAAGTTGTCGCTGGAATGGACATTGTCGAGCAAATTGGTAATGTTCCACGCAATCGTCAAGATCGACCCAATGAAGAAGTCGTGATGGAACGCGTTGAAATCAAACGCGTATAATCAACGGATTTAACCAGGACGCAGAATCATGAAACACCTTCATCCTATTCAGACCTGTATGCTGGCAGCCGTGACAATTCTGGCGAGCGCTTCCGTGCCGCAAGAAGCGCTCGCGCTGGACCTTGATGTTGGTGCAAGGATTGGCGGTAACTGGAGCATTCTGGCGCGGCCTTCCGATCCGGTGGGTGAGCCGACGGTTCTGCATGGTTCTGCGTTTTCTGGTTTTGGTTTTACAGTCGGGCCGACCGCTTCGACCGAGATTTATCGTTTCGAAGGCGCCGCCCGATTGCTGTTGAGTGCGGATTTACTGTACAGCATCCATTCCGGTAGCGGATATGCTGAGCATTCCGTAAGCGATCAAAAACGTACGATTACTTATTCAACTCATACTGCCAGAATACCAATTCTTGTTCATCTGGCGGGTCATCGTCGGGAGGCCGGGCTGCGACTCGGTGCTGGACCGGAATTGATTATGGGATTGAGCAGTAAATCAGAGGTTGTCGAGGAGAATATCCCCGGGCAACCCGAGGCTTTTCAGACGGTTCCAAAGACCTATCTTGCGGGAACGTTTATGTTGGCGTTTGATTATTATCAGCCTAAATATTCGATTCCGCTGGAAGCACGTTTTACGTGGAATCCGTTTGTCGGAAAGTCGACAAAAGATCGTTTTGAGAACTACGAGGATTTCAATAATCCCGGCAGTTATCAGGCTGTTTTTTCCTGGCAAATCCTGTTTATGACGGGGCTTAGTTGGAATCTCTAAATGTTGGGCCATTTTACTACTGCACGTGCAGAGTAAACGAATACGACAATCTGGTGGGTGCTTAGAGGGTTTGGGATGTCGGAAGTTTCCGTGTCGTTGGGTCGCCCCGAGTTTTATATCAATCGTGAACTAAGCTGGTTAGAATTTAATCGGCGTGTACTTGAACTGGCAACGGATCCAGGCATTCCACTGTTGGAACGTCTTAAGTTTTTGTGCATATCCAGTACAAATCTCGATGAGTTTTTCGAAGTTCGTGTCGCACGAATCAAAAAGCAAATCGAGCTAAAAGCGGTTCAAACTGAAGTCGACGGCATGACGCCGCTGCATCAGTTGCAGCGAATCGGCGAGAAGGTTCATTCGTTTGTGGATGAACAATATCGTGCGTTGAATGAAGTTTTGTTGCCGGAACTTGAAGCCGAAGGCATTCGATTTATTCGGCGAACGGAATGGACCAAGCGTCAGCAAAGCTGGGTAAAAGAGTATTTTGAAAACAAAGTACTGCCGCTTTTGACACCGCTTGGCAGTGATCCTGCTCATCCTTTTCCACGCGTTCTCAATAAAAGCCTTAATTTTGTTGTATCGATGGAAGGTGACGACGCTTTCGGACGCTCGGGAGGCATGGCCGTTGTCCAGGCGCCGCGAAGTCTACCCCGTCTCATTCCGTTGCCTGAAACCGTTGCAGACGGGCAGTATAATTTTGTTTTCTTAACATCGATCATTCATCAGCATGTTGGTGAGCTATTTGCCGGCATGACGGTAACGGGCTGTCACCAATTTCGGCTGACGCGAAATAGCGAACTATACGTCGATGAAGAAGAAATCGACGATCTATTGATCGCGCTTGAAGACGAGTTATTTACCCGAAATTACGGAGACGGTGTACGACTGGAAGTCGCTGATAACTGTCCACTCGAAACTGCGCAGTACTTACTGCGACAGATGGGTCTGAGTGAGGGCGACCTGTATCAGGTGACTGGTCCGGTGAACCTAAACCGATTGATGGCACTGTATGTAGGCGTAGATCGTGCTGATTTGAAGTATCAGTCGTTTGTGCCTGGCTTTCCTAAACAAGAACTGCGCCAGGGGGATATTTTCGAGAGCATTCGGCAATCGAATGTTCTTATGCATCATCCTTATCAGGCGTTTTTACCGGTTCTAGATTTCATTCGACAGGCTGCGGCAGATCCGGCAGTTCTCGCGATCAAACAAACACTGTATCGAACAGATCCCGACTCGCCCCTGCCCGCTGCGCTTGAAGATGCGGCCAGAAACGGCAAGGAAGTTACGGCCGTTGTTGAGCTGCGCGCGCGCTTTGACGAAGCCTACAATATTCAAATCGCGAACCGATTGCAGGATGCCGGCGCGCACGTCGTGTACGGAATTATTGGTTACAAAACACATGCAAAGATGTGTCTGGTCGTGCGTCAGGAAGGCGACAGTTTGCGGCGTTATGTGCATCTCTCAACCGGGAATTACCACCCCAAAACCGCGCGCATTTATACCGATTTTGGCTTCATGAGTTGCGAGCCAGATATTTCTCGCGATGTGCACAAAGTGTTTCAACAGCTCACCGGTCTCGGACGTGCGCTAAAATTGAAGAGCCTTTTGCAGGCTCCATTTTCGCTGCATAAAACCATGCTGCGATTGATTCGTCGCGAAATTAAACATGTAAAAGAAGGGCGCGAAGGCCGAATCATCGTGAAAGTGAATGCACTTACCGAAGCTAAGCTGATTCGTGCGCTCTATAAAGCTTCGCAGGCAGGCGTGCAAATCGATCTGATTGTGCGCGGAATGTGCTGTTTGCGCCCTGGTGTGCCGGGTGTATCCGAAAATATCCGAGTGCGAAGCGTGCTCGGACGGTTTTTGGAGCATTCGCGTGTGTACTATTTCGGAAATGGCGGCAAATCCGAAGTCTATTGCGGCAGCGCAGACTGGATGCATCGAAATATGCTCCGGCGAATCGAAGTCGTGTTTCCAGTTCGCGACGAGGCACTGGCAGCTCGTGTATATCGCGAAGGATTACAGCTTCATCTCGAAGACAATTCGTCGGCCTGGACACTCGATTCCGACGGAGTCTATACGCGTCTTGTTCCTGAAGAGGGCGTAAAACCAATCATCTCTCAAAAAATTCTACTGAAAGAACTCGGTGAGTCCGTCGAGTTACGCTGAGTATACTCATCTATGATATCGGCGATTCGTTCCTGAGATAAGCGATATGTGCTTCGATCTGAGAGTATTCGTGCGCGATAAAATTGGTGATCGGCAGACGTAAACGTGGATCGCGAATAAAATGCGCACTATAGGTGCGCGTGGGCGTAAATCCGCGCTCAAATTTATGCTCTCCGCCAGCCCCTGGCTCAAAAAATTGGATATCGTTTTCGATGCACCACGAAATCGCGCGATACATACACACTTCAAAATGTGTAAATTCGATATCCTTTGCAGCACCCCAATAGCGACCATAAAGTCGATCATTCTTAAACAGATTGAAGGTCCCTGCAAACGGCTTGCCGTCCTGATACGCCGTTACCAGGTGCAAACGCTCGGGCAATGTCGTGGCGAGCATTTCAAAGAATTCTAAATTTAAATATTGTTGCCCATGATAAAACTTGTGAACAGTATCCTGATAATACGAGAACGCTCGTCGCAGATCGGCTACTGAAATCGCTTCACCAGTCTGAATTTGCGTGGAAACACCCTGGTTTTCGAGTTTTCTGCGTTCACGACGAATATTTGCGCGTCGTTTCGAGCGAAATCGGCCTAAAAAATCGTCAAAGTTGTTATAGCCGTCATTTTTCCAGTGATATTGTAAGCCAAGACGAACGGGTAGCCCCAGCTCTTCAAAAATTTTGATTTCATTTTCTGCAATAAAATTAAAATGAACCGACGATAATTTGTTTTCTTCCGCAAACTGGATGGCAGCAGCAGCGAGCATAAGCCGGATCTCGTGGGGATCTTCTGCGTCGGGTGCGACGAGTAAGCGGGTACCGGTTACGGGTGTAAAAGGCACGCCTACCACCGCTTTTGGATAATACGACATGCCAGCTCGCGTGGCGGCGTCAGCCCAACCCCAATCAAATACAAATTCGCCGGAGGAATTGTATTTGAGGTAGAGTGGGAGTGCGCCCACGATGTTTTGGTTTTGTGGATTGTCGCTATCATGTACGCGCGCAATGAAAATCTGAGGAATCCATCCACTCTGATCATTTACGCAGAACGTGGTTTCAAGAGCGGATAAAAAGCCGTGTTCTAAAAACGGGCTGTCGTTGCCAACGAGTGCATTCCAGGTATTGGCGTCGAGTCTAGAAACGCCGTCGAGTATTTCAATTGAGTATTTCGTAGTCATTTCTAAGCTCGCGAGGATAGATAAGCGTTTGTGTATGTATCACATCGCGAGGTTTATTCGATTGAATGTGATTCGTTTGAAATTAAGGGTGAGTAGGACAACAGCTGCTTGGCAGGAACGGCCAGAATTTCGAAGAATGTAGCGAATATTTTTTGCAGGCAGAAATTTTCAGGCGCGGGCTGGCGTAATTTTCTAAAAATACACGTCTTTTCAAATTCCGACGTTTCGTACCGTTCGCGACGTTTTGAAGAATTTCAGACACAACGCTGCCTTGTCATTTCTACTAAAATTCATTTTTTCTAGAAATCTTCATGCTGCGCCCCCGTGCGCATTCTGACCACTGCTACTTCCGTCTACTGCTACTTCTGCAGTCTCGACCTGCTATGGAGAGATTTTCTTTTCATGCACACAACAGTGACCAATAATCAGCCGCAGCGCATACACGTTCGAAAAAAGCTCTGCACAGCAGGGCG
>JBEBSM010000002.1:0-34467 GCA_040394315.1 Lujinxingia vulgaris | reverse complement strand
CTATTTGCTATACTTTACAACTACAGAGTTTCAAACACTCAGCCCAAAACCCGATGAGAGTTCATAATGGATTCAGCACAAATACCAGCTCCTAACAGCTTGCGACAAATTGGAGGTGCGCTCGCTCAAGGAGTGACGCACCTTTCCATGGTCCTGCTGATTGCAATGCTCATTGCCTGGGCAATTGTACCCATGGGCTCGCTTCAAACACTGCTAAATTACAGCACCAACGTGCCCGACGTCCGCACAATGAGCATCACCCAACTGGTGATTCAATTCGGACTCGCTGCATGTATTTGGGCGATGTGCGTTATTTTTTACAAACTCATCGCACTTCACCGCGCAGCCCCCGCAACACACCGTTTTCACGCGGCCCGCGGTACAATCCTCACCGAGTTTTTGATAATCCTTCCGGTATTTTTGCTACTGACCTTCGGTATGGCTCAGCTCGCCATCAACAACATGGCAGGCATGCTCGCAAACGTCGCCGTTTACGAAGCTGCTCGCGCCGTCTGGATCTGGCAACCGGAAGTCGACAGCGGGCGCGCCTCAGCCAACCCGGCCGACCGCGCACGAATTGCCGCAGCTCAAGTCATGACGCCAATCGCCCCTGGCGACTTTACCGTCATCCCGAGCGGACTTTCCAATGAGTTCCGAGCCAGCCGAAATACACTGCTGCTCTCTCAAATTCCGTTCGGCGGCTCCATACCTTCAGGCCTTACCGATATGGGAGCGGGTGTTGGTTCTGTGAGTCTTAAATCCGCGACGGAGAAAAACTTCTCCATCGCGGCGGCGCTCGATACTTCGACATTCCTTCGCCGAACTCTTACCAAATACACACACGCCTATCTGGCCACGAATGTCGAAGTTATCAATGGCGCTGAAATAGGCGCCACACTGACCTATCAACACAACCAAACCATGCCGCTCGTTGGCTATATATTCGGTCAAAAATCAAGTGGCATCATGGGCGTTAGCCTCGATGCTCCAGGCATGCGCAGTGGATATTATTCATCTTATTCGCGCACATACACCCTGAAAGCGCAGGCATGGAAACCAAACAAAACCATGCCCAATGATGATAGCTTTAAACAATACGATGGTAGCGATAAACCCGGAGACGCGAATGTCACTGGGGATATTAAAGGTGGCGCCAATGAAGCCGGTGGTGGTTGCTGGTAATTTCTCTTGTTTCTTATAACCCCATGTAAGGGATGTTTCTCATGAACAACCAATCTATTAAACAACAAGTAAAACAGCGCCTCAGCCAGTTTCATGGCGAGCAAAATGGCGCGGTAGCGCTGCTCGTTCTCGCTGCTATCCTTATTATCTTCATGCTCGGCCTTGTCATTTTTGATACGGGGAAAGCATCTCGCGATAAAATTTCCGTATCCGCTGCTGCCGATGTCGCGGCATGGAGTCAGTCCGCCGTCGAGGCGCGCTCGATGAACATGATTGCCTTTGCAAACGTCGCTAAACGCGTCACCTTCGGCATGACGTCCTATTATGTCGCGCTATGGCTTGCGTACACGGAACTCCTCGTCTTAGGAATTGCTCTTTCCGTAGTATGCTGGCTCGCCAACATTCCCTTGTTCGGAGCGATCACTGCGGTCTGTAAAGAAGTCACCCAATTTACAATCGCTATCGGTGTAATCATGGGCAAGGAGGCGAAAGACTTAGGCACTTTTGCCGGAGGGCTTAACTCAGACTATTTCGGTCGTGATATGAAGGCACTCAATAGCTACCAGGAATACATGTTAGATCTCACACCCTGGTGGGGATGGTCTGAACAATTCCTGCGCGGAACACGAAACGGCGCATCGATGACCGCTTCTTTTCCTGCTCCCAAGCTGCTCCCAGGTGCGGTCAGTGGCATGCTCAGCCAATCGAACATCACCGACGGTCTGCCGGTTCAAAAAGACGACCCCTCAAAAAATTACTCCAACATGTGCACCCGTGTTCGAAAAGATTGGGATATCGTCGTTCATATTGCCGATTATGCCCTCAAAAGCGGACCCAACGCGTGTACTTCCGGCGGCTGGCACCCTCCCGTTATTTGTTTATTAACCGGATTACTGGCTGTTCCCAATATGAGCGCTGCCTGTGGCATCCAAAAAAAGGTATTTGGCGACGAAGGTGCTCCCTACGACATGAAGAAATATTCGTCTCAGGCTGATTGGCAACTCGCCAGCTCGAATCTGGTGTTTGCTTACAAAGCAGGCGATAAGCGAATGAATAATGACGAAGAACGTAAGAAATACGGCTTCCTCAAACCCGAACACAATCAGAGATCGCTTATCTACACTGGTGGCGGTTACTGGGCGATGGCGCGATCAGAAATTTCTTTTCAAGGTGGAAAACCAAGCGCCTGGTACCCATCCTGGACCGCACGTATGCGACCCGTTTCTCTGCCCGGTGAATGGCAAGATAGCGACGTGCAGCTTAAAAATGCATGGCGCGACGTTGCTCCTTACATGATCATGGGCGCAGGAATCGGAAAAATCGTTGACAGTGACGGTGCTTCACTTGAAGGGGCAGCAGCCGACCTGCTTCGTATTGAACTCAGCACCAGTGCAATGAACCAGGACAATGTAACGGGGGTATCACGATGATCAACTACTTTCAGTCGTTACTAAAGCGGATTCATCACGAACAACGAGGCGCTGCCCTTACGGAATTCATCCTGTTTTTGCCAATCTGGATTACAGCCTTTATCGGCGTCATAAACCTTGGCAAGCTCGGTATCGAAAGCACCAAAGTTCAGATGATTGCCCAGAGCAAAATGTGGTCCATGGCAGTCGACACCAGCACCAGCAGCGTCACCAGCGAATGGGGAGTTCCCTCCGTCGGCGGTATTAACGCAGCCGGCGTCGCCGGCGACCTGGGACGAGGCGTTGGTGATGGATTTGAAGCTATCGGTTCTGGATTTCAAGCAGCCGAGGGTCATTGGGGTGAATCTGCCGCCAAAACTCTGCCGATCTCTTTGCTCACAAACTCGGTCGACGACCTCACCGAAAATCCTGAAGACATCATCGGCAAAGCTGAGTATCCCGACAGTATCGTGAACGATAATGCCGCACGCTCGGTGATGTCGATGAGCGGCGGAGGCGTGAAGGCAATTCTAACGAAACTCGTCTCTGGTTCCGGCCTCACCGTCTCCTTTGGTGCCGGCATCCGTTATGGAATGGCCCACGGACGGCACTCCGAATCGATTACATTGATCCGCGGACTGACCGCCACACCGGACTATCACTTCGACGCCATCGCCGCTCCAAGCCCTGTAGAAAACACCTTTCAAACATTCGCCGTCGCACGACTCATGGCCGAACTCGATAGCAGTGATAACTACAGCGTCATGATGAACTTCGGCGAGTCTGAATGGGAAGGTAACGGAAGCAGCAGTGGTGATAACGATTTGGGCATCGACACCGACTGGAATGACAAGATCGAAGACAACAAAAAAGATAATGAAGACAAACAGAAAGATGCAGAAAAGGAAAAAGAAAAGGAATGCGGGAAAACCCCAAAACCAGCTGGCTGCCCCTGATTTAACTATAATCTGTTGATTATTCTCATATACGCACAGGTAAAATGATGACAATCCAAAAGCAAGCCCTCCTCAAGGGCTTTATAAAAACAACCGGTGCAGTAGCCATCATCGCTGCAATCGCAACCGTCATCCTAACCGCAAAATCTCCTCATGAACTCAGCATTGCCGAAGCCGATGCCGATATTTCCTGGGGCGGTATCTTGCCAGAAAAGTCTAACCAACAGCGCTTCATCACTACGCTCATGGAAGAAGGCTTTGCAAAACCACGCTCTTACGACTGGAACGGCAACAAATTCTTCTTTTCCATGATGGAAACTTCAGAATCCCCCACCGAAGTTGCTGCACGTCTGCAGGACGGCTTCGTACGAAACAAAATCAACAAAAAGAAATACCTCACCACTGCACAACCACTGCCAGCAGGCGGCAAAGACATCACACAAGACCAGATACCTTCCGCCATGAAGTCATTCGAGCAATGGGAAGAGTTCTTTACCGGTGGTGTTATCCCTGTCGACGTCAGCGCAAACCACGTCACAATGAGCGGCTCACAAACCAAAAACAACGCAAAAGATGCTGCCGATATGTTCATCAATGTCGCCGAAACCGGAAGTCTGGAAAGCTCCATCAAGTCGATGCGTTTCATCGAAGCATGGAAGCCTGAAGGAAGCACCAAAACCACTGTTACTGCCACATGGAGCGACGAAAACCTGAGCTTCGACAAATGGCAACAACGTGGCGAAGGTCTCGACTTTTCCGTAGATGCAGAAATCCCGGCATGTATTGGCTGCCAACGCGAAATGCGTTTCGCTGGCGAAGACAAAGAATCCGGCTACGCACAAACCGTCTACTCCGGCCACAATACCGTCGAAGCAACCAACCGATTCTACAAACAGGCACTCGGTAACCGAGGTTGGCAACCAACCGAATCAGCCGAAGTTATGGATGAGCTTCGCGCACAAGGAATCATCCCAGCCGGCGGCGCAGAAATCACTACCTATGGACGTGGCAAAGATTTTATCTCCGTACTCGCTTACCCCGACCCGGAAAGTGGCCGCGCAGTTGCCCACATCGTAGAAACACCCTGAGCAATTACTCTCTTAAATAGCCACAACCCCAAAAGCTCCGAATGATTCGGAGCTTTTTTGCGTTAGATTCATGGTATAGTCATCAACGATGCGCAATGGCGCCAAACCAGATATAGAAATCCCAGCGCACTTGCCAGCCATTTGCGCCTATGCCAAAGATTCCTTTTGGTCCCTTCGTTACCTGGAGAAATCATGAAAATACAAATTAATGGTCAAGAACAGCAGTTTACCGAAGAAACCTCCATCAAGCTAACCGACATCCTCAGCGAAATGGATGTAAATCATCAGCGCGGTATCGCGATCGCCGTGAACGACCGCGTCATCCCAAAAAGCGAGTGGACTCAATCAGAGCTTGCCGACGGCGACGTTATAGAAATTATCCGTGCAACCCAGGGAGGCTGACACGGTCATCCCACAGCAGCCAGGTATACCTAAATGAACGAAGACTTTCTGCAAATCGGCCCTTACCGCTTCAAAAGCCGATTGCTCGTCGGAACCGCTCGCTTTTCAAACTACCAACTCATGCTCGAATCCGTCGAACAAAGCGGCGCAGATATCGTTACCGTAGCAATCCGCCGCGTAGATCTGGCCGCCTCCAAGGACTCCGGCGTGCTCGATGTATTGGGTGACCAATACACGCTTTTACCCAATACAGCCGGCTGCTTTACCGCTCGCGACGCCGTTTTCACCGCCCAACTCGCCCGAGAAGCGCTCGAAACCGACTTGATCAAACTCGAAGTCATCGCAGACGACCAGACACTCTTGCCCGATAGCGAACAGCTTCTCATCGCCGCCCGAGAACTGGTAGCCGACGGATTTGTCGTCATGGCCTACTCCAACGACGATCCTGTACTATGTCGCAAACTCCAGGACATCGGCTGCGCAGCCGTCATGCCGCTCGGCTCACCAATCGGCAGCGGTATGGGCATCAGAAACCCGTACAACTTCCAGATTATCCGTGAATTTCTAGAAGTCCCCATGATCCTCGACGCCGGTGTGGGCACGCCGTCTGACGCCGTACTCGCCATGGAACTGGGCTGCGATGCCGTGTTGCTAAATACCGCAATATCCGGCGCAAAAAGCCCGGTTACGATGGCAAACGCATTTCGTCTGGCTGTTGAAAGCGGCCGAATGGCGTTTTTGGCAGGACGAATCCCCCGACGCCTCTACGCCGAAGCATCATCGCCAATCGTCGGAATGCTCCCCAGCCGCAAATCCTGACGTTTGCTCACTCCACAACGTATGCATAAAACCTTGCCCCGATTGTACGTGATCACAGACCCGACCAGCGCACAATCGGGCGCTGGTGACGTAATCACCGCCGTCCAAAAATCCGTTCAGGCCGGGGCAAGATTTTTTCAATTCCGCGACAAACAAGCCGATCTACACGCGCTCTTGTCCACCGGCCGATCGCTCACCAAAATCGTCAACGCCGCAAACGGAATCATCCTCGTTAACGCGCACGCAGACACCGCATCATCACTCCATTGCCACGGCGTTCACCGCCCGTCCAACGGACCGACAATCGCTGAATTACGCCAGAATCTCGGCGATACAGCCATCATCGGCGCATCCACTCATTCTCTTGCCGAAGCGCTTCAGGCCGAACAAAACGGCGCCTCTTTTATCACAATCAGCCCCATATTTCTCACCGCCTCAAAACCAGGCTACGGCCCCGCACTCAATCTCGACAGCCTTCACCACGTGGCCACTTCCTTAAAAATACCAGTCTATGCACTTGGCGGTATTTCACCGGAAAACACCATCGATTGCCTGAAAGCCGGCGCCCACGGAATCGCCGTCATGGGCGGCATCATGGCCGCCGCAAATCCCGCCAACGCAACCCAGCGGTATCTCGGCGCGCTCGAAGCCTTCGACGCTTTTTCGCATTAAATTAGCGACAATTCAGCGTTATTTTCAAAAACCACACGACAAACCGCATCATCTCGTCCTAAATCATCCATTTTACTCGATAAATTCATATAATCCTTGACGAACAACATGCTCACGTTTAGTTATCACTTACCGTTAAAAATTATTTTACCGCGAAGTTAATTATTAATATGGATATATGATGACCCAAACAACCGCACGTAATTCATCGCGATTCGCCACAAAGAAAAGCAAACTCGCGCTACTCGCCCTTGCCATCATCAGCATCGGTGGATCGATTTCCGCTTGCCATCAAACGCAGCCAGACCCAATGCCACCTGCCGTTGAAACACCTGCGCAATCAGAAGCTACCTCCGACGAAACGGCCACCACTGAACCAGCAGAAACAGGCGATCAACGCGCATCCGATACGCACAACCGTTTTTCGATCCCCCTCCCACAAGGTTGGACCGCCGAAAAGCTCAACGATGACTGGTTAAAAGTCGTACATCCCAAAGAAAACATCGAAGTTTTTGTCGGTGTCGTCCCAAATTCCGCCCCTCAGGATGCGATTCCCAAGGCCTGGAAGCTGTGGAGCCCTGATTTCAATTTCGAACCCCAGAATGTTGTCGATTTGCCGGCCTCAGATGGTCTCGAAAAGATCGTCGCGATCAACTACGACATGAAAAACGAACCGAAACTTGCCCAGGCAATTGGTCGTCAACATCAGGGCCACTCCTACATCTTCGCCTTTATTGGCGACATGAGCTCCATTCAAAAACGTGGCGCGCAGATCAATGTAATCCAGAGCGATCTACAAATTGCGGCGCTCGAAAAAACCGACCTGTCCAAAACCAAGCCCGTTGTGTTCAACGACGCCATAAAGTCTCAATTCGATTCTTTCCTTCAGACGCAATTTGAGCGGGCTGATATCCCAGGCGCAGCCGTGGCCATCGTCGTCGGTAACGAAATCGTCTATTCAAAAGGCCTTGGCGTGCTCCAAAAGGGCAAGAAAACGCCGGTTACCCCGTCGACATTGATGATGATCGGCTCGGCGACCAAACCGATGACGACCACAATGATGGCCAGACTCGTCGATCAAAATCTCATGCAATGGGATTCGCCCGTCGCTCAGCTCATGCCGGAGTTTAAGCTCGCGGACAAAAGCGCCACCGAACGTGTACAAATGCAACATCTTGTATGCGCCTGCACCGGCGTTCCCCGCAAAGATCTAGAACTGATTTTGGACGCTTCGGCTCTAAATCCCCAGAAAATCGTCCAATCTCTCGGCACTTTTGAGCTCTACACCGATTTCGGCGAGACTTTTCAGTACAGCAATCAGATGATCGCGGCCGGTGGGTACGCCGCCGCAATCGCCAATGGCGCGACATTCGACAACCTGGCCGGCGGTTACGCCGATGCCATGCAATCACACGTTTTCAAACCACTCGGAATGACGCGTACAACCGTGTCCTTTGATCAAGCACTTGCAGACGCCAATCACGCCATGCCCCACGCCAGTGGAATCAGCGGTTACGCCGAGCCAATTAACATCACCATTGAACGTTTCGTTGAGCCAGCCGCCCCTGCCGGTGCCGTGTGGTCCTCGGTCGAAGACGTCGCCAGGTTCCTGAGTTTCCAACTTCAGAGCGGCACCGGACCTGACGGATCCGAGTTGGTATCCGCCAAAAACCTCGCTGAAACCCATCGTCCACGCGTTGCGCTCAGCGCCGACACCAGCTACGGCCTCGGTTGGTTCGTCGATGCATACAAAGGCGCACCCGTACTTCACCACGGCGGCAATACGATGGGATTCACCACCGGAATGGCCTTCATGCCAGGCGCAGATGTCGGTATTGTTGTATTAACCAACGCCGGTAGCGTGAACTGGTTTCCGAACGCCCTCAAAACACGCCTGTGGGAATTGCTCTATGAGCAACACGATGAAATTGCAGACAAAACGGCTACCGCTTCCCTCAAAATGAAAGCCGAATTCATCGCCAAAAAGCGCTCAACACTCGAGAACGTCACAAGCAAAGATGTCGCAACATTTCTCGGCACTTACACCAACGCAGATCTCGGCGAACTAACTCTCAAGTACACCAACGGTAGCCTGGTGGCTGATTACGGCGAAGGACGCATCACCTTAATGCGTCTCAAAGAAAAGCCCGATCACTTCGAGGGAGTCGACGGGATGATTGGCGGCCCATTTCAACTGATCCAAAAAGACGGCAAACCTAGTATTGTGCTTGGAATGGGCGCCACCACCTACACATTCACATCCGCGAAATGAGTTAAAAACGTGCGAAAAACCTTCACCATTGAAACACCCGACCAGCTTAAGGCGCTATCCGATTCAAAACGCCTTGAGCTGGTCAAACTTCTCGTTGAGCAGCCTCTAACCGCCGCACAACTCGCTGATGCCGTAGGCAGAGATAAAAGCCAGCTCTATTATCACCTCAATGAACTGCAAGCACACGAGCTAATCCAGGTCGTTGAAACTCGCCAAAAAGGCAATCTAATAGAAAAAGTCTACCGAGCGACCGCCGGATTCTACGCACTGGACCGCAGGCTGCTTCAAAACGAGCACGGCATGGAAATGATGTCGGTTTCCGCCAACTCAATTCTCGATTCGGCTGCTGCTGAAGTAAATCGATTGGCAAACTCCGAGATGAGCACGGAGGAAATCGAAGCCAAATTACTTCATTTCCACCGACTCATCCGCATTCCACAAAGCCGCCGCAAAGAGTTCGGTGAGCGTATTAGCGCCTTACTTGAGGAGTTTTCGATGGGCGAAATCAACGGCAATACCAATAAACAAGACCTCTACACCTGGACCTTGCTTTTGTGTCCTCGCCCCGAATAGCTCGTCAATCAATCTCTAACTTCGCACGCGCCGCACCATCAACGTCTGCGCAACACTTAGCAACGCCACGTAAAAATATCCGAACTGAAACAGCATCAAAAACGGCAGACTATACATATTGTATCGTCCATCCGAAAAAATCGTCCAGATCGCAAACGAAAACCACAAACCCAGCCCGATTTCCAAAAACAATACCAGGTTCGCTTTGCGAATATACAATTTAGACAGCCAAGCCTCACCACCCCGTTGTTGCTCAATTGCATACTTCGGCGTGCGAACAAAAGGCGTTTTGTGCCCGACCAAAGCTTCGATAACGCCTTTCGCGTTATTTACCGACACGCCAATCCCCACACCCAACACGGCCGGCATCATGCGAATAATCTCCATCCGGCTTCGCCCGATCTCACGTTGCGAAACCCAATAGAAATAACAGACCGAAAAAGTAGCACTCAAAAATATCGGGACATCAAGCAGCATCACCTCATGCCAGCCATGCTGTACGCGCACAAGCGTCGCAAGTGGCATCAACAAAGCCAACACAAGCATGAGCAAATAAGCGACATTTCCCGTCAGATGATGAAATGCCTCTAATTTTATCCGAAACGGCAAATCACTGCGCAATACTCTTGGCAAAAGCTTCATCGCCGTCTGCATCGAACCCTTCGCCCAACGGTGCTGCTGCGCCTTGAACGCATTCATTTCGACCGGAATCTCGCTTGGCACCACGACATCACGTAGAAAAATAAATTTCCATCCCTTGAGCTGCGCGCGATAAGACAGGTCCAGATCCTCGGTCAGCGTATGATGCTCCCATCCGCCAGCATCTGCGATTGCAGAGTTTCTCCAGATTCCAGCCGTACCGTTAAAGTTAAAAAAACGACCCGAACGGTTTCTGGCCGTGTGTTCCAGAACAAAATGGCCATCCAACAGGACTGCCTGCGCACGCGTCAACAGACTATAGCCACGATTGATATAGCCCCACCTCGCTTGAACCATCCCAATTTCTGGATTCGTAAAGTAATCGATCGTATCACGAAGAAAACTCGCCTGCGGTACAAAATCGGCATCAAAAACCGCCACATATTCACCGCGAGCAACCTCCAGACCTGCCTGCAACGCGCCCGCCTTATAACCGATCCGATTGGTACGATGGATCAAGTGAATATCCATTCCTTCCGCCCGAAAACACTCCACGACCCCGGCTACAATCTCGGTCGTATCATCGGTGGAATCATCGAGTACTTGAATTTCAAGAAGTTCTCTCGGATAATCCAGGGCACATACTGCTTTAATGACGCGCTCAGCCACGTAACGTTCATTATAGAGCGGCAACTGGACGGTTACGACCGGCAGGTCCTTCTCACCGAACCGGTTTTGGGGTGCGGGATCTTCACCTCCAAATTTACGATACAAATGAACCATCAGATAACGATGGGATCCATAAAACGAAAGAAGTACTAATGTCAGAAAATACGCTGCCAATACGGCAATTTTCCAGACATCCTGATCTGTTTCTGGCGACATAATTTAGCGGGGAGAAGAAAAACGATACGATAACCCACAGGTTTACATGCTGTGGGTTGAATAATTTTCAAATTCGACGACAATGCACGACGCTACGCCCGTTTCAACGCGGATGTTGCAGTCATGCACGACAGTAACCAGATAATAGAACGTTTTGTGCCTGAGACTCTCCGATTACTGCGCGAGCACCTAACCTCAGTGTTCAAAAACTCTCCAGCGGAAATTAATGCTTAGCTCTGATCCAACACCTTCTTCCAGCGTAGAACATGAAATACGCCAAGAGAATAGTATAGCGGAAACTCCGACAAGCGTTAAAAGAATTGTGCCCGCGCTGATGCGTAGCTTGCGCCCACATCAATGGATCAAAAATCTATTTGTGCTCGCACCGCTGTTCTTCTCAAAGTCCTTTTTAGATGGTCCAAAACTTGCGCTCGGGCTGACTTCAGCATTTTTGTTCTGCTTAGTCGCCGGAACTGTTTATTTGATCAACGATATTTTTGATATTGAAAAAGATCGCGCGCATCCAACGAAATGTCGACGGCCAATCCCAAGCGGCGAGCTTCCACTGCCGGTTGCTCGCGCAGCGGTAGTTTTTCTGGGGCCGGGTAGCATCATCGCTGCGATGTTTATCGATCCCGGCTTTGCCGCCGTACTGGGCATCTACCTTGCGTTGAACTTTGCCTACTCCATCCAACTCAAGCACCTGGCTTTTGTGGATGTGAGCATCATCGCGATTGGATTCGTTCTACGCGTCGTCGCCGGCGCCCTGGCGATTGACGTCTATATTTCCGAATGGCTATTGGCCTGTACGTTTTTTCTCGCCCTCTATTTAGGACTCGGCAAAAGACAGCACGAATTTACGATGTTTCAGGCCGGCGATATCGCTTCAACAAGAAAAGTATTGGAACGCTATCGCGCCGAGCATCTCGATTTCGGAGTGCTTTTTACGGCCGGATTGACCATCGCGGTGTACACAATTTACACCCTGACCGCCGCCCTGCCCGATCAACCGCTTCGCAGCCAGCAAACACCGTTTTCAAGTGCATACCTTCCGATCACTATCCCCTTCGCTGTATTTGGAATAACGCGGTTTTACCAACTCATCAAAAAAGACTCGCCTGATAGTCCGACCGAACTACTCACGCACGATAAGCCGTTTATTATCAATCTTGCCCTGTGGGGACTGGTAATGCTGATCTTGAGCTTTGTCTGATGATTTAGCTCCAAAGCTCAAGATCGTTCGTTACGTCGCAGCATTATTTTGAAGAGGCAGTCAGTGCTTCGACACCGACAAGTCCAGTGTGCTGCTCAAGAACCGTGTCAATAAGACCGTATTCTTTGGCTTCGATTGCACTCATATAATAGTCGCGATCCGTGTCTTTCTCGATTCGCTCCAACGTCTGACCCGTGTGCTTGGCCAGAATTTCGTTAAGCCGTTCACGAAGTCGCAAGATTTCGCGCGCCTGGATCTCGATATCCGTCGCCTGTCCGCCCATTCCACCATGCATCAACGGCTGATGAATCAGAATGCGCGAATTCGGAAGCGCAAAACGCTTACCAGTCGCACCGGCCGTAAGAAGCAATGCTCCCATGGACGCCGCCTGGCCCATGCAAATCGTCGTTACTTTAGGACGAACATATTGCATCGTATCGTAAATCGCCAATCCTGCCGTCACGCTGCCGCCCGGTGAATTGACATAAAGGCTGATTTCTTTTTCCGGATCTTCACTTTCCAGAAAGAGAAGCTGCGCAATGATCGCATTCGCGATGTCGTCGGTAACCTGCGTGCCCAAAAACACGATCCGGTCTTTAAGCAAACGACTGTAAATATCCCAGCCTCGCTCGCCACGATGAGTTTGTTCGACAACGTAAGGGATAAAAGACATTATCAATAACCTTCGGAAAAAAGTCAGGATTCATTCAAATTAGAAACAGCGCATAACGCACCCATACAACCCGCAACATTCGTATTTAATTTTCAATACGATAAGATCTGTTGAGTAACAATCAATCGTTTACTCGATTTCCCTCATCATTGCCGATTTACAGCGTAATATCACGGCGAATATCGGTTTTGTAGCCTTCGACCAGAACTTCGGCTGCCTTGCGAATTTCATCATCGATGTGATCGGGAGATTGAATCTGTAAAACAACAAAAAAGTTACCCTTTTTGCCGTCGCGCTCAATTCCCTGACCTTTCAACCGCAAGCGCGCTCCGGAATGTACACCTTCGGGAATGGTAACTGTAAACTCCCCATTCGGAGTCGGCACGGTCAGCCGAGCACCCAAGATCGCTTCCGTCATCGTGATAGGGAAATCCAGATACAGATGCAAACCCTCGCGACGAAGTAGCGGATGCGGACGAACACCAAGCTCCAAAATCAGATCCCCGGCAGATCCACGCCCCTGCGACGTTTCCGGCGCCGGGTTTCCTTGCCCTTTCAGCCGAAGACGCTCACCATCATCCGCACCAGTCGGAATACGCACTTTGAGCGAGCGCCCCTGGACCGAGAACTCGATCTGACCGCCGCGCACGGCAGTCATAAAATCAATTTCCAGGCGCGCCGAAATATCCGCGCCGCGCATCGGAGCCTGAAACCCTCCGAAGTTGCTGTAATCACTCGTATCAAACGGACTTCGGCCACCAAAAATATCGCCAAAGATGTCATGAAAACTACCCGACGCTCCCGGCGAAGTTCGCTGACGAAACTGCTGTCCGCCACCGCCCTGCGTTTGCCAACGAGCATATTGACGCGCCGCTGCCGGATCAAATCCTTCACGCAAACCGTCCAACCCAAATTCGTCGTAACGCTTACGTTTTTCAGGATCTTTTAAGACTTCAAAGGCACCGGTAACTTTCTTAAACGTCTCTTCTGCGTCGGCGTTTCCAGGATTCGTGTCAGGGTGATATTTACGCGCAAGTTTACGATATTCGCTTTTTATGACGTCGTCGTCTGCGTCCGGTGACACCCCTAAAATTTCATAGAGCTCTGTATGCATAGTAGATTACTTACTGCATGAAACGATCACGGAAAAAAAGCGAGCCTGCGACGATAATCGTCCAATAGCCATGCTCGCTGTCTGGCTCAACAGAAACTCGTACTTCTTCTATTAATCGAACGTAGGTTCGATGAAGCCTTTCCCCAAATTTTCCCGATTTCGTCCCTGACGACCCACGGACCAACCCGACGTCGGCTGAGCATCCGCTGGATTGGGTGCAGCCCGGCGAGCCTGCTGATGCAACACAACATCATACGCTGCGCCGCCCATCGGCAAACCGACGCCGGCCGGCAAAAACCCGATATAACCAAGCATTTTCGGCTTGTCCGTCATCTTTTCTGTAGCGGCCTTCAGCTCCAAAACCCAGGCTCTCATCGCCGCTTCATGCTGCGCAAGGGCTGCAAAAACCGCTCCGTTTTCATCCGACAACGGCCCCGGCGCCAGACGCATTTTCGTGTACTTGAGAACCTTATTCAGCAATGCCCAACCGGTCACTACCAGATCGTGTCCGGCCCGCACACTTCCCAACGTTTCCTGAATATCAGGACGCGTGCGAATCAACGAAAGTGCACGAATACCACGCGCAAGCGCGGTCAACGTATGATCTTCCGCATGCAAATCATGACCGAAAACCAGCTCAAGAAGCTGCGCATTGTCGAGCTTACGCTTCACCAGATATTCAGCAGATCGAAGCCACATTTCCAGCTCCGCGACCGCCACATGAAGGCCGTGCTCGATCGTACGATCTTCACCCTCTTCATCCAGTCGACGGGTAACCAGCGACTCGCCCTCTTCGACCAATTTACGGCCACGTTCCACGAGATCTTTGCCGAAACCGACCTTACCAAGCATTTCACGCGCATCTGCTTGAGAATGACACGCATGAACCGCTACAAAAACATGACCAAGAAGATGATAATAGCTTAATAACATGAAATTCCTCGTTACATTCGCACCAAACAACGACTTCTGCCGACCAATTAGCAGCGGCGAACCATAACGCAGCACAATGGCAGCGGCAAGCCACAAGCGTCTTCGCTCAAAAGCAATGTTTTGTTGCATCAATTCACATAATTTCTATCGATTCTTTCTTAAAAACTGTTCGTTCTATTGTAAAATCAATGCCCAGGTTTGCCAGATATTCTCAATCTGCTCAGGAACGCGCGACGACGCAATTTCTCCAACTTCAATTCTGGGTAACGGACTGCCGATTCGCGGCAAAACACAACGTGCCGTCACAATCGTGGTTTCACGCGCTGGCGTAATCACCATGTCCGGATCTTCCGGATTTCCATACATCATATCCGCCAACAGATCTGACAACATTTGACGCGTCATCTCCGGCGACAAATACGCCGCAACCACCGCAGCCTGCGGTGAAACCGCCGAATCCTTGAGCACCATCTCCAGCAAATTCGGCGCAAGATCTGCAATGCGCAAATAGCCAACCAAACCGACTGCCACTAGCTGAGCTTCCACACCGCCCTCACGAAGCGCACGCGCCAGCACCATCTGCGGATTTTTCATCTGAGTCGGCAGCGCTGCAAGCCTGCGTTTTATCTCGTCCGCCGCCTGCTCAACCGAAACAACCGTTTCAAACCGGAGGAATTCGATCAATTCCAGATCCGTCACAAGCTGCGCCAACTGCTCTTCGCGCAATGCCTCGGCGGCCAGCAACAACTCCGCATATTGCTCGCGAAACACACTCACAAACAACGGCCCGGCGCCCGTATCCAGATAAGCGCCCAGCATCCGCACCGCTTCTGTTTTCTCTACGCCCGAAGCTAGACGCCCCGAAACAAGCTCGTATTTGCGTCGTTCGCTCTCAAAACGCTGCCGAAGCTGCATCGTCTGCACATGAAGCGGTCCCACGGGTCGAAAACCCAGCGAAATACCCGCCGTTTTCAACCCGGCTTCCAAAACTTCTCCCAGATCTGTTGGAAACGTCTCGGTCGGCAATGCCGAAAAAATGCGCGGTGATTCCAGCAAATGCAGCAACACCAGCACATCTGGCCAGTGCCCTGCGCCGTCATCTGGCGAGATCAACCTGATCAGATCTGAGCCAATTTCGGCAAGCGAGCGCGAGTCGGCAAGTATTTGTTCGAGCTGGATAATTAACTGAGCGTCAGAGCCATTAAACATAAGTAAATCCGGACATTTGCATCAAATAAACAGGCGAATACTCGATCTTGCGCATGGCAATACATCAAGCCTCGACATCAAAAAAGCCTTGTTATTGAAATAACAGGCAACATTTCGAAAAATTTTCCGAAAACTAACATGTCACACTCGCAAGCCTTACCAGCACTTCGAGCGACACGCAGTCTTCAATGGATCGTATTTTATGCAGTTATTTTTCATAACAGGATCAAAAGCTCATGAGCATTCATTCTGAAAATACCGTAGAAATGTCCACGCCCACATTCGTTCATCTTGAGTTTGCCCAGATGGCCCACCCGCCAACCGGATGGACCGACACCGAGATTTCCACCTGGCTTAACGAATTCAGTCAGTTATTGGACGATTTACGATTATCTGCCGACCGCAATCTGACAGATAAACAACGCGAATATCTTGTCCATCTCTTAAACTTTGATCTCGACGAGTTCAGCGACGATCACATGGCGCGCGGCGCACTCGATTACGTACGCGAATATGCTGCACTGCACATCGCCGACATCACCGGCCGCACAGCCTGTGAGCGGGCGAGTCATCAAAAACATATGCTTCCCAAGCGAGCGCGGAGCTATATTTCGGCGCTAGCCAGTTCCTACTGGGATCTTTACGAAGTCGAAGACCTGGAAAACGACGGTTTCGTCCTCCGATGCCTGCACGACGATACACGCTCTATACTACACGCTCCCGAATACAATCAGCCCTTTGTGATTGGCCATGTGGTCGCGCTTCGTCTGGTCGATTTTGGCTCGATAACCGCTGCACCACTTGCGATTCAGCTCGATCATGAACGTGTTGCCGAACTCGTTCACATTCTAGAAACCGAATTTGCCAACGGCCGTTATCGCAGCGATCAGTGGGCCGAATTTATGTTTCATCGCGGCAGTTTTTTGGTGCTGCGCCATGCGCTGGTCGACTTCCAGAGCTACGACAAAATCGAACCTCAAGAAAACCAGGCCGCGCTTGCAAGCCCCGTTGAGCTGGATTTGCTCGTTCGCCTGCAGAGCGCATTTGAAACGCTTGAATCCATCATGCGTGTCGAACCCGACCGTTACCATTGTAATGCGGTTATTTTACCGACAGCCGACAAACGCGTGATCCGCGTCGAAGATGCCGGCGCTGCCCCCGGACTTCTGCTTTTCGAAGATCGCGAATCTCACGATACCTACGAAAGATATTTACACGGCGAGGTAAATAATCAACTCGTTCAAAAAATCGCATTCCGCCGCGCGTGGCGGCTGCCGCGAGAACTCGCACACCCCGACGATTTTCTACGTCTGGAACGCGTGGGCGTGTCGCCAACCAAAGCCGGCATCGTTACGCCATCGCGTTTGTTGGCCGGATTTATCCCGGCCGACGTTAGCGAAGACGACGTCGAACAGATCATCGCAGCCTGTTACCAGGCCGCTGCACATCTGAAAAACATCATCGATAAAGCGGCCTGATCAACCAAACCAATTTCTGAAACGCCGGCATGTAAGTAAGTCCATGTCGGCGTTTCAGCCATCTCATTTCCGTTGCCAGATCTTGATTTCCAGACGCATCGATAGAACATATCACGTAATTATTTTGAATTACGCCCTTCTATTGCTAAAATAACGCCTAACATCTTGGCTCTGCATCCTTTTACATGGCCTATTCTTGCATTATTCACTTAGCCTGCTAGCGTATACTACGCAAAGAATGGCTTAATTGTTTCCAATTTTTCAATACTTTATCGGCTGGCTAATAAATTGTTCGATTATAAAACTCTGACATTCCGAACACTCCTGATGATCTCCGCCGTAGGCCTTGCATCGGCATGCGCAGAAACCGGAACCGACGCCAATTTTAGTGCCGGTCAAAATCAAGCCGCACAAAATTATCGGGCCCCCGGTGCTGACCCAAAAGTACCGGATTACGATGAGGCTGATGACGACAGCGCGGACTATGTTGCACCCAATTATACCGTTCCCATCGGCAGCAATGAGGACGCTCGCAAGTTGTTCGAATCCGGCATCGCACGATTCGAGTACGCAAAGTCCTTCCAGCAAGTGAGCTGGATGATGGTCGCTGACGACGCATCCAAACTTGAGTATCGATTCCGTGACAGCGCAGGCGTCTGGTCTCCGTGGGAGCCGATCGAGATCACCTGGAAAGAAAAAAATCACTACAACATGCTGATTCGCCTGGAACAGCCTGTAAATACGCTTGAAATGCGCGGTGGTGAATCCATCAAGGGCGCTGAATTCGAGTTTTATCCCATTGTTATTGCACGGGAAAACATCACGTTTGATCCCGCCAACGAAGTCGAAGGTCCCTCTTTACTCGACGACGTAATCGAGCAAAACGACAGCGAATTTCGCTCCATTCAACAACACTCCGTGGCTCCTGCCTCGATGGTGATTTCCCGCCAGGCCTGGGGCGCCCGCAATCCGACGAAAATCTGCAATAGCGTCGTAAAACCATACCGTATGGCGATTCATCATACGTTCAACCCGAGCTCCGACGGCGAAGATCCTGCTCGCCACATGCGCAGCATGCAAAATTACCACATCGATACCCAGAAGTGGTGCGATATTGGTTATCACTTTGTCGTTTCCCAGAGCGGAAAAATCTATCAGGGCGCATCGCATGCCAATCGCCCCGCAGCACATGTTGGCGGTCAAAACTCCGGTAACGTTGGAATCAGTTTCATCGCCGATTTCACCAAACAAACGCCGACCGCAACCCAGCTAAATGCCGGCGCAAAAATCATGAAATGGGTTCACGACACCTACGGCGTTCCTCTTAACCGAACCGCTGTAAAGGGTCATCGCGAACATGCCGGGCAGTCTACATCATGCCCTGGCAACAACATGGTGAACCGTCTTCAGCAATTGATCGATCTGGCCAAAGGCACCCCGGTCGTAGACCCACAGCCTTTGACCTATAAAACAGACGTCAAAGCAAAGTTTATCTCGCTCGAAAACTTCTATACCCAGGGCACCAGCGCAGCCATTGCTGATGTTATGGTCGGCCAAAAGTTTCAAACCGAAATCATCGTTCGCAACCAGTCCACCGGCCCCATCCGCAACGTTAAGCTGAATTATTTGATCGAATCGCCCTATATTTCGGCCACAAATTACGTCATTCAAACCGACCATCCCAAAAAAGATCAAAAAACCTGGCTTGTGAATGACGCAAACGACGCTCCCGGAAACCCTGCAAAAAATGCGCTCGGCAAAAGCGGCACACTGATCATGAATGCCTTCGGCGCCGGTGAAACCAAACGCGTTCTGATCGACTTGCAAGCCGATCGATACAGCGTAGGCCTTGCCGATCATCCCGACGTACGCGGCTGGATTACCAACATCGATGATGTTTACAAACAAGCTGGCTGGAATGATGCTCCCTCACTCAACAAGCTGGCCGGTACCACCAAATCCTATGCACAGCTTGATATTTTGAGCCCCAACGAATGGCAGTTTGCCAGCACAACCGATGTGGAAGGCCTTGAAGGATGGACCGGTCGCGGTGACTTCGACAAACTTTCGCAGAACATCAACGCCGCCATGCTCGCTCAACACGTTACCGGCAAAGATTCCGGCATTGTTTCGCCTGCATGGACCAAGATCGACGCCGATGTATTCGATCAGCTTGTTTTCCATGCTCGCTCACACGATGGCGACCACGTAAAAGCCGTCTACTGGGCACGCAGCGGAGAAACATTTTCCGAAGATCGCGTTGTTCGATTCAACGGCAAAGGCGATGGCACCACCCATCCCTACGTCATTCCGATGTCCGAACATCCGCAGTGGAAGGGCATCGTTACCCAGCTACGCATCGATCAGCTAGACGACCGAGCCCCCACAACCGAGGGTTCCAGCTGGTACGACCTTGCTGGCGTCTATTTCCAGTCGTCAGCCGACAAAAAAACTACGTCCAAAGTCTCCGAGTTTGATTCCACAACACCCGTCAAGCTTCTGAGCAAAAACAATGATTCCGAAACGCCCGGAACCGACACACCCGGAACCGACACACCCGGAACCGATGTAGACACTCCAGGTGACAAGGATTCAGTCAATCCCGACGGCACTCCGGCCGGACAAGACGATCGCGACGGCAGCGGCGTTGGCATTAACTCCGGCTGCAGTACCGTTTCCGTTACGACCACCAATCCAATGCACGGATTACTGCTTTTGGGCCTTGGTATGTTCGCGCTAGGCTTCATTCGACGTAGAATCTAATCCGCATAGATTCAGCCCCTATGGCATTATGAAAGCAGGCTACGTGTTACAAACACGTAGCCTGCTTTTTTCACGATATTTTCTGGTTCATACAACGATGTTCAACAATCGAAGCTTTTCAAAGCTCCTCTGGCTCGGCCTGGGACTTTTCCTGTTTGCCTCCGTTCTACTACCCGCCTCATGGACGTCTTTTGGCGAGGGCGTCACACCACCGCTGGACGTTTTTTCAACCGAGATTGTTCAGCTCGACAAGATTCTCGATAGCGAAGACGCCCTGCCATCCGTCGATGAACAAACCCTCCGAACCCGCCTGATTTTTGTACAAACACGTCGCCTCCTTCGCACCGGCCCCATGTCCAGCGAGGAAAGTCGACTCGCCACCAAAATCCTGCAGGAATGGCAGCCACAGATTGCATCCCAAGCCAATCCAGGCTCTCGCAACGTCCTGCGCCAGGCTCGAAACGACGTACTGATCAAAGAGTTTCCGCGCTTAGATGCACGCCGTCTTGCCCAGGAACTCGATACGGTCGACGCACAATTTGTAGTCTCATCCGACAAAAAACCCGCGCTATCGTCGACTTCCAGACAATAACGCGGGCTTTATCATTCATTTCATGCAACTAATTTCGCTGATTTCTTCGCAGAATCAACGGCTTTTGCCAGGGCTTGCATTCAAAAGCCCCTCGCTTGCACCTTCGGCGTACTTCTCGAAGTTTTTGCGGAACTGCGTGCAGAGTTTTTCCGCAGCAACATCGTACGCATCCTTATCGTTCCAGGTTTCCCTGGGAACCAGGATCGAACTCGGAACTTCCGGGACCGCAGTAACCGTGTTGATCTTAAAGAACGGATCTGCAACGGTCGGTGCATCATCGAGTCGCCCGAAATTGATCGCATCGATAATTGCGCGCGTGTACGCCAACTTGATCCGCGAGCCAGTTCCATAAGCGCCGCCTGTCCAACCCGTATTCACAAGCCATACGCGCGCGCCATGTTTCAGCATCTTCTCGGCCAGCAGCTCCGCGTAGCGCAACGGATGCCAGACCAGAAATGCAGCACCAAAACAGGCTGAGAACGTCGCAACAGGCTCCGTAATCCCAACTTCCGTACCGGCAACCTTGGCAGTATATCCGCTGATGAAGTGATACATCGCCTGTTCAGGCGAGAGTTTGCTCACCGGAGGAAGCACGCCGTAAGCATCGGCCGTCAAAAAGACGATGTTTTTCGGATGTCCACCGACACAGGGAACCTTGGAGCCGGGCACAAATTCGATCGGATACGCCGTGCGCGTATTCTCAGTAAACTTGCTATCGGAATAATCGATTTTGCGCGTTTTATCGTCGTAAACAACGTTCTCAAGGATAGCGCCAAAACGAATCGCATCATAAATAATCGGCTCTTTCTCGGCCGAAAGATCGATGGTTTTCGCATAACATCCACCCTCGATGTTAAATACGCCGTCATCGCTCCAGCAATGCTCATCATCGCCAATGAGCGCGCGGCGCGGATCTGTAGAAAGCGTGGTTTTTCCAGTTCCAGACAGACCAAAGAACAGACTGACTTTGCCATCTTCGCTTTCATTGGCCGAGCAATGCATCGACAACACATTTTTCTTGGGCATCAAATAATGCATGACCGTGAAAATGCCTTTCTTCATTTCACCGGCATACTCCGTGCCCAGAATCACCAGTTCACCGCGCTCAAAACTAAGTGCAACGCTGGTTTTTGAGCTAACCGACGGAACATCCAGATTCGCCGAGCAACCGCCAGCATTATAAATCGTGTAGTCCGGCTCACCAAAATCAGCCAGCTCTTCGGGGGTCGGTCGCATCAACATGTTGTGCATAAACAGCGCATGATAAGCGCGCGCACAAATAACCCGAACCTTCACACGATACTTCGGATCCCAGCCAGCAAAACCGTCGATGACGTAAACCCGCTCGCGTTCATTGAGATACTTGAGCGCCAGCTCGCGGTTTGCCATAAAATCACGATCCGGCATCTCGATGTTAACATCGCCCCACCAAACATCCTGGCTACTATCGGGATGCTTCACAATCCGCTTATCTTTCGGGCTACGACCGGTTTTCTCACCCGAGTACGACATCAACGCGCCTGAAAAGGAAATCGCAGTGCCCTCTTCATGCGTAATCGCCTCTTCATAAAGTACAGCTACCGGCGGGTTACGCAGCACGTGAGGAACAACAATACCGTCGGGTTTCACCTGGTCCTTACTCATCGCATCACCTTTTTGTGTTCTGCTTCTATCGTAAAATTGATGAAAACTTCTAAATATCGCACCCTTTAACATATCAATCGACGGGCGCACACTAACGCCGCACAATCCAAACGGTCAAGTGATTGCGTAATACCTCCAACAATACACAGCACACCCTTTATCGACTGCATAACATAGACACTGAAGTCCTTCGGTTTTTCCTAAGGTATGGATATTTCCCGTTATTTCCAGCCTAAATTACTATCCCATTCAACAGAATCTACTTACGAACACGAAGATCCGAACTCTCCCACCAAATCACTCGCCAAAATGGCCGGATTCACCCGCTTTTCCCCCCTTCACCCAGCCCGATAGTTGACACAATTCCTAGCGCGACGCTATTCTAGGCTCCGGTTAACCGTGGGAAAAAAAAGAAGCATAGGTATTGAGGACTCATGACGGATACGGACGAAAAAATCTCTTTTGACCCCTCAAAAGAGGAACAGGTCCCGGCGACTGAAAATAAGCCTCAGCGTCCAACCGAGAGTTTTCAGAACGAAAACGTGAGCCAAAAACAGGAAGACCTGCCGGCAAAGAAATCGGATCCGGCTCCCCGAAAAACATTAATGGGCATGGGCTTCCAGCTACCCATGCCTGAATTTGCGGAGCGTTCCGACACACCAGAAGAGTCTCCCGCCACAAGTGATGCACCGCAGCTTCCCAAACCACTGCGACTACCTGCACTCCGCCAAAAACTCGCTCTGAAAACGCCCTCCGGCATTTCCTCGCCCGGTAAGTTACCCACACCCGAACGATTGCTCGAGCCAATTTCTCAAGTCGGCTACGATGACTCTTTTGAAGTCGAGTCTTCCAACGATGACGAAGTTCTCGCTGACATTCCAGAAGTTCAGATCGAAGAATTCCTCGACGACATTCCAGAAGTTCAGATCGAAGAAAATCTCGACGACATTCCAGAAGTTCGGATCGAAGAAGCACTTGTTTTCATCTCCGATATTACTCCGCTCGATAGCGACGAAGCTGAAGAAATACAAGAATCGCTGCCTTCCATCGAAGTCTTGCGCGAAAATGAAGAAGATTTTGATGACGAAGCCACGCAAATCGGCGCTGGCTTATACGATTTCCCAGAAAAACAAGCCGCACCAACCCCGGACGCCTTTGACGACGAACACACGCAAATTTCCGAAGGTCTGAGCTTTGAACACGATCGGCTCTCTAAGGATTTGGTCCCGGAACTAGCATCCTCGGACGTAATGCCTGCCGATCCGCAGCACGCCCAGGTCGTAGCCGCAGCATCTGTATCCGCATCACTCCCCGTCGCGCACGATGACGATTTTGTCGACGAGAAAACCGAACTCTACGACAGCCCCTTTGAAAACGATCCGATTTCTCCAAAGCTCACCGTTTTAAGTGGACCAGCACTCGGCATGGAGTTTTTCGTCAATAAAATGCGAAACTCCATCGGACGCGGAACCAATAATACGATCATGGTCCCCGACGCTTCGATGAGTCGGCAGCATTTTGAGATCAACCAGTCGCTCGACGAATCCTTCGTAATCCGTGATTTGCAGGCTGTTAACGGCACATTCTTAAACGGCACGCGCATCGTCGAAGCAGATCTCTTTCATGGCGATCGAATCGAAGCCGGCAAAACCGTCATTCAATTTCTGATCGGCAGTACCGCACCTCAAGTTTCCAAAAACCGACGTCTGATCGCTGCAAGTCTCCCCGGCCAAGATCATCTCCACGCCGGCGGCCCACACGCAACTTTTTCAGCCGTTCCCATCAGCGCCTCCGCATCATCCCGCGATCCAGGCCGACTCGCCACCTACGTCGCCCTGATTTGTGCCGTTTTATGTATACCGCTGATCGCACTGGTCATTTTTGTTACACCGTCCGAAAAAGGTCCGGCCGCCGCCGATATTCCTGCAATTACCAACGGGCAAACCGCCAGCCAGACCTATCTGGCCGGTGTCGAGGCCGTCAAAAAACGCGAGTGGCTGCGCGCCCGCGCATTGTTTTTGCAAACCACCGAACTGGAACCAAACTTTGACGGGATTCCCGCGCAACTCACCCGAATCGACCACGAATTGGCTGCTGCCAAGCTTTTCGAAGATGCGCAGGCCGATATTGAACAAAAAAACAATGAAGGCGCGCTCGCGAAAGTTCGCAGCATCTCGCAAAACAGCGTTTATTTCGATGATGCGCAACGGCTTGTCCGTCAGCTCCGACAACAAGAAGTCTTTTCAATCTTCGATGATGCCCGAGTAAACTTTGAAAAAGGCGAACTCAACCGTGCTTCTGAATTGCTCACGGAATTGCTCGAAATCGTCCCCAGTCACGACGGTGGAATTGAGCTAAAGGCGCGTATCGAAGGCATCCAGAAAGAAGAACTGCGACGACAAGAAGCCGCCGCTCGCGCAGCACTTGCGGCTGCCCAGAAACCTTCGAACACGGGCGTAAACACCATCGACTGGGCAAGCTCTGCCAACGACAAAAGCGCGCAAGCTGGGCGTACAAATCCCAACGACGGCGCACGAGCCGGCGCTCCGGTCATTAATTTTACCGAAGGTTTCACGCACTATCGAACTCGAAATTTTGACAAAGCCATTCAGCATTTCGAGAGCATCGCATCCAGTACCTCGGGCTCAGTGGGCGAGCGAGCGGAGCGAACCGTTTCCAATATCCGTCGATTTGAGACGTCATTTAACAACGGACAGGCTGCTTTTCAGAAATCAAGCTGGGCTGAGGCCGCGCGTCACTTCCAGGAAGCCAATCGCGCGGATGTCGCCGTGGGCGGCGCATCCGGTTATTTCTCAAAAGAAATTTCCGAAAAACTCGCCCGCTCTTTTGCCGAAATGGGAATGGATGCGATTCGAACAAAGCAATATCAGCGAGCCTACACATCGCTTAAACGCGGCAGATCGCATTTCAACAAAGACGAGCGGCTTGATCAGCTTTCCGACGAGCTAATCAAACACGCAACAACGCTGTACGACCAGGCAAATCAGCTCAAATCCAGTGATCCCAAACAAGCTGCTGCGAACTGTCGAACCGTTCTCGCCATCGTCAATGCCAATACGCCCGTTTACCAGAACGCAAAAAAGCTGCTCGACACCCTGTAACCCTGGCGTAAAGCAGCTTTCTTAAATCAAAACCACACAACTTATTAGCTGTTAGCCAAATTCTTCTTATCCGAGAGTACTTTACGTACTTTAAACTCGAATTCGGGAAACGCGAACGGCTTATCAATATAATCATCCGCTCCGAAAAGTGGCGACGTTAATTCATTATTAACGGCACCAATTCCGGTGAGCATCAAAATACCGGTCTGTGCAAACATATCGCCGCGTTCTTTGACGTACTTGCAGATTTCCCAACCCGTTAGCTCGGGCATCATCACATCGAGCACAACCAGGTTCGGGTGATGAATCAAAATCTTTTCAAGCGCGTCTGCCCCGTCAATTGCCTCGACAACATCACAATCTTTGGTGGCAAAATGAGCCTTGAGCATCGAGCGCAGCTCACTGTCATCATCGGCCAAAAGGATCAGTGGCCGCTCACGCTTGGCCGGATCTCCAAATGGATAATCTTCTGGGGCAATTTCACTGAGTTCGTCTCGTTCAGCGCCGTCCTGGCTGTCTGACATGTTTAGCTCCTCGACCAAGTAAATGATTTCAACCACCGCTCAGATAACACCCGAACAGCCCCGGTGGACGGCGTACGTTAGTAAGCGTGCTAACACGATGTCAAGCACGCTTACTATTGCATTTACCAAAACGAACATTACGCGCAATTAGTCTTCGATGCGTTGCTCGTCCGCTGCCGGTGCCGCCGCCGCCTGCTCAAGCGCAGCAACACTGCGTTCGACTTCGGGTGACATCTCCACAAGCTCGCTAAACAGAACCTTTGCAAGTTCGCGTTTATCAATCCCTTCCGGTGCAACCTGCATATCGAGCTGCGCCAGAGACATGTCGTAGTTGATCTTTCGCAAGCTATCCCGATCCAGTCCACAACCCTTCAACGCCTGCTCTAACTCATCCTGGCCAACTGCAAATCGTTTGGCGACTTCGCGAATATTCGTCGGTCGATAACGATTGTCGTCGGAAATCCCGAGATGATACGTGCAAAAGAGTTCAAACGGTGTCAGCGCAAGCGGCTTATTCGAGCGCTCTTCCTCATAATCTTGCGTGATCAGAGGTTCGCGACCACCAAACTTGCTCTCCGGCGTGCGCGGCTTGTACACGTTCGCACGTGACTGAGACTTTGAACGATCGCGATCGCGATCACGATCCCGCGTTCGCGGTTTCTGTTGCTTGGACCGGTTTTTATTGCTGTCACCCTGTGACCGACCCGAGCCTTTCTGCTGACTACCATCGCCCTTTTTACTATCCGGCTGACTGGCGGCTTTCGCAGCAGCTTTCGCAGGTTCCTGGCCGCCCTCTACCGCTACCGACTCGTCTTGACGCTTGGAGCGCGACTTGCGACGGCGACGGCGCGATCTGGTCTTCTGCCCGTCTTCGCCAGCCGGCTGAGAAGCCGAAGCCTCCGGTGCGGCAACCGTTTTAACGCTCTCTGCCGAAGCAGACGCAGAATCAGAACTCTCCTGAGCTGTTGTATTTGGCTCCGAACTACCATCCCCAGGATTGCGGTTGCGGCGGCGGCGGCGGCGAGGCCTTGTAGGGCCCTCGACTTCCACGACTTTTTTTTCTTCGTGAGTTTCTTCGCTCATTGTCTCCTCGATTTTCGAGCGGTGGCATTTTCCATGCCAGACTCTCCGAGCGCATGCACGTTAATTACAACGGCCACTCTCGGGGGCTTAAACAACTTTATTGTATTTGGGTGTACCTGCGCACTCCTGGCAATCAATGCCAGCCTGTAATGGTCTACCTATTTTTTGCGCTAACGTTATGCGCGAATCGCCCAAAAAATAAGTGTTTTTTACACGACCACAGGCTTTTTCATGTTCACATTCATGTGTTCAGATCGTCCGCACGCCTATAAAGTCCCGCTGTTACGACAGTCGGTATTTACGAACGCAAGATATTTCAATTATTTTCCGCATGATTTCCTAAAGAGGAAATTCATCTCTAACAGGCCTATAAGCCCGGAGAACGGAAACACCACCATCCTTCAAATATCCTGGAGGGACTCGGACCGTCTATTCTGAATGGTTTTGAGACCATCAAGAACAACCAGCAGGTCAGCTCATAAAAAACACGAGCTTGACGCCACCTTATAACCCTCCATCTATAAACGCAACGTCCGTCTTTAACAATCCGTCAAGTTTTATTTACTGATATTCCCAGGCCCCGGCGCTTCGTAAGTCGTCTCAATTACCTGCACAACCTACCAAGGTCGCCGCGCACTTAGGAAGCTAAACACGCTTTTCGCAGAACGGCTCATGATTTTTGCAACCGTTTTACAACACTGCGACGAAACTACATCGAACGCCGGATCCGCTCGACGACTTCGCTGTACGACGTATTGCGAACAACCTGCGTCATCAAATCTGTATACTTTTCAACAAGATCTGTGCGACCCTCGCTTCGGTAATGTTCGAGAATCTCGTGCAACTTTACGTACGTACGCTCGCTGTTCACAAAATACTCGGTCGCCTCCACCGTCGCCTGCATCCCCGCACGACTGATCGACGGCTGCTTGGCTTTAAAAATAAACTCTCGCCCCTTATTATTGGTTACGCCCACCGTAGCTTCCGCTTCGGCACGGGTTGTCGTTCCAAAGTCGTTATCGCTGGACAGCAATCCCTGAATCGTAAACTGTGAGAACGATATCGAGTTGAGTGATGGAAACTCATTGGCCAGACTCGTACGCAGCCCATTGAATAGCGCGTCGATCGTTCCAACGCCTTTTCCGGCCACAGACAATGTTGTGCCATCGTCATTACGTAATTTACATTCGATATGACTGACATTTTCCGCCAGGTTCTCGTGCAATGTGTACGACTCGACCACCAGGTGCATGTACTGATCTTGAAGGATCTCTTTCATCAAGCTGAGCATCTTCTCTTGTTTCGATAGCATCGCAGTTTCCTCGAAGTAAGATTACATCAGAACGTTTTGTACACATCTGTAGTGTACCTAATCACGCTTTAAGATAACGTAAAGCCCAGATGTCGTCGTTATTGTCACACTCACGGAGCCTTTATGGCAGGTTACACTGATTCGAATGCTAATAGCCGCGGTCCTGTTGTTCGTGAACGTTCAACATACATGACCGACAGCGATGCGCAGTCCCTTTGTCAGTCCTTTGCCGATGGCCTGGGCTCCGGATTGAGTTACGCCCGAATCCTGGACATCCTGGAACGACAAGAGCACGACAAGCGCGTACTCGACCGGCTGCGCAACGCCCTGCTCCACCACGGTGATATGCTCGGCGAAGCATTTGCACGATACGGTATTCTTGACCCGAGTGCACGAAAGCTCGTCCTCGTTTCTGAACAACAAGGCGAGTTGCCCGGCACGTTCAAACAGCTGGCGAAGATTTATGGCCAGCGACATGAGCGCAAAAAAAACGTGCTTTACGCATTCGTTGAACCCATGATCTTGTTCATTCTCGGCATGATTGTAGCACGTGGATTCTTCTCCTCCAACTTCACCCAACTCGCTTTTCAAGACGATACGTGGGGCGAAGTTAAGCAGATATTTATCCGCGCCGGTCTTGAATCGCTCATTTTCGTCATCATTTGTCTGACATTCGCGTTCGTTTCGCTCAATTTACCCGTCGACATGTCGTTTCGAAGCCTGGCGCACCGGATATTTTTGCGAATCCCGTTCGTGAGTGCCCCCGGAAAACTATACGCAATCTCACTTTTTTGCCTCTACGTACGTCAATCCATCACCAGCGGCATGACCGTATATCAGAGCATTGAACTGGCCGGTGAAGCCGCCAATTCACCGCAGATCCGCGGCAAAATCAAACAAGTGCAAAGCAAAATCGAACAGGGCTCAACCCTCGCGCAGGCAATGAGCTGTATCAACGCACTGCCTGCCGAGGTCATCAACAATATCGATATTGGCGAAGAAACCGGCAGCCTCGACGAGCGCCTCGAATGGCTCGCAACGCGCTACGAAGAACTCAGCATGGAAAGCTTTAAACGACTCATCGCGTCTTTTCTCTACATCACGCGATTTGCGATCATCATTTTCGTCATCGGCAGCCTGATGATGGTAATTCTCAAAACCGACCTGTTCCCCAGCATGTAACAAGGTTTCCACCACGTTTTGTAAAAAAAAGCAGCTACCCGTTCTCTGATGAACGAGTAGCTGCTTTTTATTATCCGCCAAAATCATTTTGAGCACTTCAAGAAAAACTATCTTCCGAAGTGCTTAAATCATGATCAATCTTTGCCAATCTTGATCTGTCGAATCGCACGAATCGCATGCGGATCGCCACTGATCTCGCGCGCCGAACTGATCAAATTCACAAGCTGTTCCTGGCTGAGCGGCTTGTCGATCGCATTCACATCATACGCAAAACCATAATTCACGAAGTCGCGATGGCTCGAGCTGATGTTGTTCAATCCAGCCTCAAATATCGCATCGGCCACGGCCTTTTTCGTTCCGCGCGTATCACTGTGTACGACCGTCAAATTGTATTTTGCATCATCCACGTCCACATTGATGCTCTGGCCCGGACTGTAAATACAATCGCGCACAGCACCGCGGATGTTGAACATATTGGCCGTATTTGCCACGTGCTGCGCAATCCGTGGCTGCGCTTCCTCGGTCGCTGCACCAATATGCGGCGTCGCAATGACCTCCGGCGTATCGGCGTACGGATTATGCCACACGTCTTTTGAACTCCCCGGCTCTTCGGGAAACACGTCGATCGCCGCGTTGCGCACAAAACCTTCACGAACCGCACGCTTTAAGTCTTCCGGCTCAAACAAAAACCCGCGCGCAGCATTGATGAAAATCCGTGGGCTATTGGATTCACGCTCCGCACCAAACTGCGAAAAAATGTCGTAGGTCAAAATATTACGGTTCGATTTCCCGCTGATATCTTCCGACGACAGATGAACCGTCACGAAATCCGCAACCCGGAACGCTTCCGCAATCGTTGCACACGCCGTCCAGCCGAGCGTCACGCCAACTTCTCGCGCAAGCTCACGACTGTCATGGAAATACACCGTCATCCCAAACATTTCCGCCATCTGGGCGACCTGTTTACCGATGTTCCCAAGTCCGATAATCGAAATCGTCTTGCCCTTGAGCTCGTAGCGCTGACGACTATCCTTGGTCCACAAACTGCCCTGCGTTTTCGTAGCCGTATCGAACAACCTACGCGCCAACAAAATCATCTCGCCGAAAACCAGCTCGACCACCGAGCGACCATTACTGATCGGATCGTTCATCACCAAAACGCCTTCACGCGCGCAGGCTTCCTTGTCGATCGAGTCATCCCCGATGCAACACAAAATCACTGCCGCAAGATTTGAAGACGCTTTCAACACGCGCTCATCGATCTCAAAGCGACTACGCTTGAAAATCAAATCGTGCTGGCCTTCCTCCAAAATTCGGATGATTTCATCAACATCCTCCGTTGCCGATTCCGGCAAACGCTCCACCTCAATACCCTGCGCCTCCAAAAGCGTGTCCAGGCTGGTGTGAGGATTCTCTAAAACCAGTGCCTTCTTAAATTGTCCGCGAAGAAAACGTACATTATCGATCTTACCGCCCATATTTGCCTCGATTGAGCGTTTATTCTCAATTTACTGAATAACTGATTACTGATTGGTAAAAATTACGTTTGCTTAACTTTTCAGAGCACCCGCGAATTCCTGTAATCTTTTGATGACATTGAACATCAAAAGACAACGTTTTCGACATATTTGCCAAAAACAGCGCGCAGATCATCCGAAATTTCGCCAAGCGTGACGCCTACGCCCACCGCATGAACGATGTGTGGCATCAAATTATCCTGACCACGCGCGGCTACATCGAGCGCTTTTCGCGCACCTTCCACCGCACTCATCGAACGCGACGCCTTGAACTGGCGCAATCGCTCAATTTGTTCCGCCTCAACGCTTGGATCGGCGCGGTGGATATCCACCTTCGTCGATTCTTCGCTCTGAAACTCATTCACGCCCACAATCGTTGACGTTCCGCGCTCAATCGCTATCTGCGCATTATAAGCCGCATCCTGAATCTCAGATTGCTGAAATCCCTGCTCAATCGCCTGCACAGCACCGCCCAACTCGTCGATCCGCGCGATATAATCACGCGCAGCCGCCTCAATATGGTCAGTCAGCGCTTCCACTGCATAGCTTCCGGCCATCGGATCGATGAAATCCGCAACGCCCGACTCATAACCAATTACCTGTTGCGTACGCAGCGCAATGCGCGCTGCATCGGCCGTCGGCAAACTCAGCGCCTCGTCCCAGCCATTGGTATGAAGCGACTGCGTTCCACCCATCACCGATGCCATCGCCTGCAACGCAACACGCACCATATTCACGTGCGGTTGCTGCGCCGTCAGCGTCGAACCGGCCGTCTGCGAGTGAAAACGAAGTTTCAGACTCGATTCCTTCTTCGCCCCAAAACGCTCACGCATAATCCGTGCCCACAAACGCCTGGCCGCGCGAAATTTCGCGATCTCTTCCAGGAAGTTGTTGTGAACATTGAAGAAAAACGATAATCGCCCGGCAAAATCATCGACATCCAAACCGGATTTAATCGCCGCCTCGACATACGCAATCCCGTTGGCCAGCGTAAAACCAACTTCCTGCGCCGCCGTGCTGCCCGCCTCACGAATGTGATAGCCAGAAATACTGACCGTATTCCACTGCGGCACATCGCTCTGACAGAACTCGAAAATATCCGTAATGATCCGCATACTCGCCCGCGGCGGATAAATATACGTGCCGCGCGCGATGTACTCTTTCAACAAATCGTTTTGAATCGTGCCGCGCAATTTCTTGCGATCAACACCATTTTTCTCGCCGACCGCAATATACAACCCGAGCAAAATCCCGGCCGTTGAATTGATCGTCATCGACGTCGAAACCTTATCGAGCGGAATCTTGTCGAACAAAATCTCCATGTCCGCCAGACAATCGATCGCAACGCCAACCTTGCCTACTTCGCCGGCCGCGCGCGCCGAATCCGAGTCGTAACCCATCTGCGTTGGCAAATCGAAAGCCACCGACAGACCGGTTGTTCCCTGGCCCAACAAATACCGATAACGCTCGTTCGACTCTTTCGCAGAACCAAATCCGGCGTACTGACGCATCGTCCACAAACGCCCACGATACATCGTCGGCTGCACGCCACGCGTGTACGGATACTCTCCCGGAAACCCGATATCGCGAATGAAATCAACATCTTCCACGCTATCCGGCCCGTACAGATCGTTGAGTTCCGTATCATCGCTCAACGCAAAACTTTCGCGTCGCACGCCATGCTTTTTCAGCAACGGTTGCAGGACTTCCTCGTCCCATTTTGCCTTTGCCTCGCGGATTTCTTCGTCGAACGATTTTGTCGTCATGCCTTATCCTCAATCGTTACGAGCACATCACCGACCTCAACGAGCTGGCCCTGCTCCACGCCAAGGCTTGCGATGACGCCGTCGCGGTGTGCCTTAATGTCGTTTTCCATCTTCATCGCTTCGATGATCACGATCGTTTGACCTTCCACAACTTCCGCGCCGGCGGCCGCCATCACGGCGACCACTTTTCCGGCCATCGGACTGGTAAGCTGCGGACCGGCCGCTTTTTTCGTTCCAATGCCTGCGGCCTGCATGCGTTTTTGACGCTCATTGAGCACCGAAACAGCGCGCACATGACCGTCCATCTGCACATGAAACGCGTCCGCTCCCTCGCGCACATCAGCGTCGAGCGAACGGTTTTCGATCATCATATGCAACTGGCCGTGTTGCGCCGAAAACGCATCGATCACCACCGTGCTGCCGTCCGGTTTTTGAACCTGATAGCTACCATCCGCAAGCGTTTCCACCGCATAACTGCGTTCTTCACCTGCATCCGATGTCACAAAATAACGGGTCTGACGATTCATGATATCCTCACAGATGATTCAGTTGTCGAAAACGCCCCAGGCTCTTCCAACGACTTTTTTCAGGTTCGTTCGCATTTGCACTCGCCGCCTGGCCACGTACGCCGCCCGACTGAGAAACTTCCTCATCCCGACGATAGGCCGCAATCACAGCCGCGATTTCCGCATAATCGGTTTCATCAGCATCGGCCACAACTTCGGCGCCCGCTGCAGCTTCAAGCGCGGCTTCACGTGCTTTCATCAAATTCGGCACAAACTCCGTGTCGTAATCGCCGCGCGCAAACCCCTCGTCGGCCAACACTTCGTCCAGAAACTCGACGTTCGTTGTGATGCCATAAATGACATATTCTTTGAGCGCGCGCCGCATCCGCGCAATCGCATGTTCACGATCTTCGCCCAGCACGATAAGTTTCGCGATCATCGGATCGTAAAACACCGTCACTTCCGAACCCGAATACACGCCACTATCCACGCGCACACCCGGCCCGGACGGCTCTTTCACAAATTTCAAAGGTCCCGGGCAAGGCATAAATCCGTTTTCGGCATCTTCTGCATAAATCCGGCATTCAATCGCAACACCGCGTCGCGTCACGTCTTCCTGTGTAAACGTCAACGCCTGGCCGGCCGCAATTTTGAGCTGCCAGCGCACCAGATCAAGGCCCGTGATCATCTCGGTAATCGGATGCTCAACCTGCAAACGCGTGTTCATTTCCAGAAAATAAAAATTCTGGTCCACGTCGAGCAAAAACTCCAGCGTTCCCGCGCCCACATAACCCACGGCCCTGGCCGCTTTGACCGCAACCGCACCCATTTTCTGGCGAACTTCCTCGCTCAACACCGAACACGGCGCTTCTTCAATAATCTTTTGATGACGACGCTGCACCGAACAATCGCGCTCAAACAAATGCACGACATTGCCAT
>JBEBSM010000001.1:0-35596 GCA_040394315.1 Lujinxingia vulgaris | reverse complement strand
GAAGTCGACGATCGCAGCGAGAAAATGGGCTTCAAAACCCGCGAAGCCATTACCCGCAAGATCCCCTACATCCTGGTCGTCGGCGGCCGCGAAGCCGAAGAAGGCACCGTCGCCCTGCGCACCTACACCGATGGCCAACGCGGCACACATCCTCTGTCCTTCGTCAAAGACGAGATCCTCGACAAGATCAAAAACCGCACGCTCGACGTCAAAGTCGACATTTCCACGTTTGCCGCCGCCACGGCTGACGACGACGAAATCGGTGACGAAATGGTCGAACGCGGCTACTAAAAAACCGACCTAATTTCCACGGCGCCCCGGGCGCACCCCTCGAATCACCAACAACCATGCCGCTTTCCCGACGCTGCATGGTTGATACCCGGCCCGGACGCGGCACAAAAACGCCCCCGCACACTTTTTCAAACGTGTGCGGGGCCTTTCCATTGCAACTACTTTTTCAGCCTGCAGAAGTCAGTTCTTGCCGCGAAAATGAACGCCGCCAACCGCATCCAGATCAAAACCAGCGCTCGGTGTATCGCCGTTATTCGAAACATCACGAATCCGCACGAAACGAATTTCGCCGACGCCGATGTCCTTCAAATCAAACGCGTCACCGCCACTCAATTGCGGATCGAGCGGAACAAGATCGTCCGCATCATAAACAAGCGTCGGAGTCCAGCCAGCACATCCTGGCCAACGCCCCGGCTCGCTGGGCTCGGTAGAGCAAGGAAATGTCTTCCACGCAACGCCGTCCATACTCACCGAAACTTCACCAAGCTCTGCATACACATCGGCTGCCTTGCCACCGGGCCAAAACGGATTCTCAAAGACCACGAAATCTGCGCCCGGCCCATCGACAATCACATGATCGCCAAAACCGAGCACAATTTCACCGCCTTTGCCCAGGCTCAATACCGACAACGATCCAGCGTTTGTACCCTTGCCCTGCGGCGCGCCCAGCACAACTTCCGGCATCTTATCTTGACCAAAACCTGCACCTTCGCCAGGCGTAAAACTCACCACTTCGCTGGCATAAGGATCTGCAATCTCGTCGACTTCTCGTCCGTTTGCAGCATCCTCACCGCAACCCGACGCGAACAACAACGTGCCCATCAAAACAAGATATTTCGCAAAACTCTTCATACTGGCTCCATGGCCCAGTTGACTCATTTACGCGTCAACTTCGTCCACGAAAATCCACCGCAACCCGACTCATCCGGATTGGTTGCATCGAAGGCCGTCGTGCTGTTTTCGGCTTCTTCCAGCGTATCCAGTGCATACTCGACCGTGCAGTAATAGAACGAATCGTCGACGAGCGGTGTCCACACAATCTTGCCGTATTTGCCCGGATTGTACTCCGCATCATCCGCACTACGGGTGTAAGCGACGCGCTCGGCGTTATCAAATTTCACCAGCGGGCTATAGCCCCACTGCGTAGCCGTGATTTCCTCGTCACCATATTGCGATGACCAGCTTCCCAGAACTTCCAGCTCTTCTGGAACGTCAGCAGCATCGGTTTCGTCCTCGGTATCTTGCTCGTCCGCAGCATCGACTTCATCAGCCGCGTCGGTTTTGACACCCGTGTCCTGCCCGGCGTCTTCCTGGACCTGGCCAACATCAGTCTTGTCGTTGTTGGAATCCTTGCCATCATCGTCGCCACACGCAACCATGCCAAGAGCCAGCAACGCCGTCATCAAAACAAGAAGAAAACGACGACCCACAATGTTTTCAAAGGTAAAGCGCATAAAAAAACTCCGTCTGGGGAGGTTGATAAGAACCAGATCGGAGATAACTGCAGGGAGGAAAGGCGGCTACCTTTTATGAATACACAATCATTCAAAAAACTTCAGCCGGCCAACAACCCCACTTGCCTCCGACCCGAAGCAATGGTGTTCAATCCACGACGAAGCAATATCCTGGCTATCGGGTCATCTTCATCTGATTCCTTCCCGGCCAAATTTCGCCAGTGGTTTGCATCAGATTCATCACCGATTACAGTTGCGGGGGCAGCGTCGGACTCGTACCGACTTTCTGCTCCGTCGTTCACGCGCTGGGCAGTAGCACCGATTCAAAAACAGGTCAATCACGCTCGATTGAAATTACCGGTGCCAGCCCGCGCGACAACAAAAGTTACTTGCGCGTTAACAATGACCAGGTCTGAATCGAACCGGCAGGACAACCACCCTTGGTTGGATCGCTATCATCAGCCTTTACCTGGCTTTCTTTGACTTCTTCCAGCTTATTTCGACCGATTTCGATCATGCAATAATAGAACTGCTGACGAACAATCGGCGTCCACAAAATTTTATTGTACTTATCCGCACCCAGATCGCCCGGTGGGTTCTGGGTAATCAACCAGCGCTCTTCATTGTTGAACTCAATGATCGACATCGTGTCCCACTTATCTTTGGTAATGATCTCGGAGTTATTATCAACCGTGCCCCAGATCCCGATCAGCGCAAGAGGAGCTTCTTCCTCATCCACATCGACCTTCGTCCCCGCATCCTGTTGATTATTGTCTGCTGGTTTGTCGGGTTCTTCATCGCCGCACGCCACAGCCGTCACCAATACCAGCGCCAGAACAATCAACCACAAAGGACGCATCGCTTCCGAAATACTTTTAGCTTTCATGACTCAACTCTCCGGTTACTTACAGGCCACAACCGGCCCAAAATCTATTCTTGTTAACAATACTCATAAATACTTCAAAATACCTCTAACTCATGTCTTACCACATCATCCAGCTTTACGCACAAATCCAGATTCTGACGAGTAAGCTCGTCCTCGATTTTGTGGCGCAGGCCGAATGTTTTACGAAAACATGTTTGTTCAACCGTGTTTTCATCCAGGCGACCGACATTTTGAACACTCCGAATCGGCACCCCCAGATGAGCATCCACGTAGGCTTCACCCAGTAGCTTGCCGTCCGGAGAGAAAACTTCCGTACCGGCCTCCACATACGGTTTCGCCGGAGGACCGTGCGATCTGCGCAAATCGAATTGCATCGCATTGGGCGGCGCTGCCGTCAGATATTTATTCTGCACCTTCACGACATACCGCGCACACGGCGTTTGCGTCGTTGCATACACGGTACTTCTCGCTCGCGATGTTTCCAGCACATACAAGCGATAATAAGGATTAAACGGCAGGTGAGTTCTGCGATCAAGCTTCAATCTTTTGTGGATCAGCGCCTCATCAGAAAATACCGTATCGGTCGTCTGCATTTCAAAAGGCTTATTCGGCCGATAGCTGTCCGCGACCTCAAAATCACCGGCCGAAACGACAAATTCAAACCCGTCGACCAGCACTTTATAACGCGGATTCTTACCGCTAACCGGCATCAACACCACGCCCGGTATCAATTCCATGGACGTGCCAGCGCCCAACCCAATAGTCACGCGATCACGAAGCGTCTGCAACAGATCATCACGGCGCACGTAAAACCGCATCCGGAATTGTCCCAACGCCTCATGTCCCTGGCCATGGCAATGAGCACCCGATTGCTCGGTCGAAGTCGTTTCAACTTCGATCCAATCGCCATGTTCCGCGATCCATTTCAAAACGATCGCCTGCGTCCCCGGACTTTGCAGCGCGTAGGTTTCCGCATCTTTTCGCAAATAGCCCACGTCCCGGGCAATTTGTTTTGCCCGACGGGCTTCGCGCCGCTCATTACTTGCCGTCCGCGCCGCAGCCCGCGCTTTTTTACCTCGAGCACGTTTGCGCGCGCGCGCCGCACGCTTTTTCTCGCGCTCATTCCATACTTTATCGTTTTTTACATCGCGCTCACGCCGCTCCATCGCAATCTTGATGCGCGCAGCACGCTCTGCCGCTTCCTGTTCAACACTGCGCAACTGCAAATACGCCGCCGATTCATCCGGCTCCCGGTACAAACGCGTTGTGGCGAGCACCAACAAGAAACGATCGCTTTCTTGTTGCGCCACTGGCTTCGAAACCGGTTCCTGCTGTTCCACCACGTGCTCGGTATCGGCAGACTGCGAAGCCCCACATCCCGATACCAATGCAATGCTCAACAAGCCCGGCATCCACAGCCCAGTCAGTGCCCACCTGGTCAATATCCGCATTCAGTCCTCGACTATTCAGTCCATCTACTCGACATCTCATCACCAGTATTGAGCCAATAACATCCCACTAGTCTGCAATTCGATGCAACCGATGAATTCCGAGTAATCCGTCACGAATAAAACAAGAAACAAAAAAACCACAATGCATTCACATTGTGGTTTTCTTTTTTGACTCAACTCGAAACTAACTCAACCCCTCAGCGGTCGACGCACACCCTGTGCCTGGTTCGCTGCTCCCTCCCGGGTCTGGCGAGGTGCCAGGCCAGTAGTCGCGCCGACCGCTCAAGGGTTGAGCTTTGTTTCAAGTCTTGTTTAACACCTTGCGGTGTAATGTCAAGCGGAGAGAGAGGGATTCGAACCCTCGATACGCGATTAACGTATACACGCTTTCCAAGCGTGCGCCTTCAACCACTCGGCCACCTCCCCAGAAACGTTCTCTGGATACTACTCCCTATTTTGTACAACGGAGGGGGTGGGATTCGAACCCACGGTACCCTTTCAAGCACACTTGATTTCGAATCAAGCGCCTTCAACCACTCGGCCACCCCTCCCTAATTTTCCCGCCCAGGGAGTATCTATGTCAAAGAACGTCGTCTTCCGATGATTCCGGAAGCTCTTTATCACTCGCACGCTTTGCCTTTTGAGCTTCACGAATCGAACGAAAAAAATCTGTTAGTATCTCTCCGCACGCGGCACCAAGACAGCCTTCTACGATATCAATTCGATGATTCAGTCGCGGATCGTCTCCGATCGCATATAGCGAACGAAAAGCACCTGCCTTTGAATCGCGCGCTCCAAAAACAACGCGGGGAACACGTGAATTGACCAGCATCCCTGCACACATCGGACAGGGTTCAAGCGTCACAAAAACCGTACAATCGTCGAGCCGCCAGCTTCCCAGATGTTCTGCTGCGCGTCGCACAGCTATCAATTCTGCGTGGGCTGTCGGGTCGTTCCAACTTTCGCGGCGATTGGAACCAGTCGCAATGACCACGCCTTTGTGAACGACCACCGCACCTACAGGAACTTCACCCGATGCCTGAGCATCTCGTGCTTCTTGTAGTGCTAGCTCCATGAAAGCTTTATCACCTTTCATGACTGTACTGCCTCAGTAGTTACAACGTACTTCAAAAAGAAACGCCTGTTAATAAGACCGTCTCAAGTGCACCTGGAAGGGTTCGAACCTCCAACCTATGGTTCCGTAGACCATTGCTCTATCCAATTGAGCTACAAGTGCATTCTTTGTGTTGCTTGCATTTCGAGCCGCCAACAACGAAACGGCTTGTAGGCCGTGCCGCTAGTTTTGTCAAGCTCTATTTCCTGCCGTGTGTCAATTTTCATTCAAATACTGACAACTCGTGCGGGCTTAAAAAAGAAACACCCTTAAACAAAGGGTGTTTCAAGTGCACCTGGAAGGGTTCGAACCTCCAACCTATGGTTCCGTAGACCATTGCTCTATCCAATTGAGCTACAAGTGCAACCGCTTCGTCCACACCCTCTTTCGAGAACTGCGAACGATATTTCAGCGGAGAGAGAGGGATTCGAACCCTCGATACGTTTACACGTATACTCCCTTAGCAGGGGAGCGCCTTCAGCCACTCGGCCATCTCTCCAACACGCTTTCGCGTTATTACAAACACCGGCCAAACTCGACCGTCTTACGTCCCTCCGCACTTGCGGAACGGAGGAGGTGGGATTCGAACCCACGAAGCTCTCGCTTGCCGGTTTTCAAGACCGGTGCCTTCAACCGCTCGGCCACTCCTCCAACACTCTGGCCTTTCCTTTTACTGAAAGTCCCGTGCTGGGGAGGTGAATAGTAGTTATTTTCGAATGGCCGTCAAGTACTATTTTCATCAAATTGCAAAATAGTTTTTCACTCCCGGTTTTCAGCCCTTTCAAACCACGCTTTCCACTTGAAACACACACCGATATTCTTTTGCGCTTCTGGACGCTTACCTCGGCCATGATATATAGACCTGTATCAGGTAGGCCTGCTTCCTGATCGCGCGATGCTTCATTCAAGCGCTTCGTGTTCATACCGCAAAACAATGCCTGCCCTCTAAATACTAATGATGTGTTTTATTTGCGTACCATTTCTATAATTTCCGAAGCTGAGGGAAAATATGTTCTCACGCCGTAACCCCTGGCAGTTAATTCTCCCAATCTCCCTGTTTTTTGCCTCACCCGTATTTGCCCAGGTGGTAGATATTGATCCAAGTGAACAACCCGACGCGCCGATTGTACAAGAAATTGAACAAGAAGAGCCGGCACCTGCGATCAACGATGGCGACGGTGCTCCCTTAAAAAGAACGGCCCCAGCTACAGAAGATTCCCCGACACCTGTCGAAACTCCCGCCCCAACGGCATCCGAAGATTTTGCTATCGAAGAGCAAGATCTACAGGAACAACACCCCCAGGACAGCGAACTCGCCCCCAGCCCACTGTTCGCAGAACCAAAGATCGCTCGCGGCAAATCCCCCGATGTCACGGTACGCGGTAACAGCAACGTAGCCGATCTACTTGATCGCTGGGATGTAACCGTTGGCGGTTATCTGCGCACGGCCTATACCTGGATTGACGACGATGCCAACCTCCAGTCCGTAGGACGAAACGACGGCTTCAACTTCGCCGACGCCCGCCTGTCTTTCGCCGGAAACATGGATAACGGCCTTGGATTCTACTTTGAATTCAATGGTGCTGCCAATATCGGCGCCGATGCCAACAATGCGCCCGCACATAAACTCGGCGTCCGCATGGCCGATGCGTATGCCTTGTACCGCCCCTACAACTTTCTCGAGTTCAATCTCGGTCAATTCAAAGCGCCCTTTGATCGCGAAGAACTGATTCCAAATTCCGCCATGCTCTTCGTTAACCGAAGCGTTGGAAACCGCGGTGTTTCATCGATCGAAGGTCGAAACGCCTCCGGTCTGGGGATCTCCCGCGAAATCGGGCTTCAAGCACGCGGTAGCTACTACTTCCTGGCCGAAGACGACAAAGCCGTCGGCCCCGGCGTCACCTACGCCGTTGCGATCACCAACGGGCAGCCAGAAAACCTCTCCGTAAACGCGAACGGTAAAATGGCCTACTACGGCCGCGCCGGATTAAACTGGGGCGAAGCAATTCAACTCGGCGGCGCTTACTTCATCAACAACAATACTTTTGGCATCGAACCCAACCGCATCAATCAAGATCTCAGCGGCTGGACCGCCGACCTTCTCGTAAACATGTACGGCGCTTCGATCTTTGCCAACGTCATGCAACGCGAAGCGACCTCCCCGGACCTCGCCAATTCCCCGACCATCAAATCGCTCTCGTACCAGGTGCAGGTTGCCTATCAAGAGCCGTTTTTCGGCCTTCAACCCGCGTACCGCCTGTCCTACCTCGACCCGACCTCCGATTTTGGAGCCGGCGATAGTCTGGAACTGTTTGAACAGGACGCGCTTACGTATCACACGATCGGACTCAACTATAACGCTACCGGCTACCCCGTTCGTGTAATGGCTAACTACACCTTTACCGGTGAGCAAGAGCAGCGCGAGCTAGACAACGATCGCTTTGATATTCTTTTGCAACTCACCTGGTAAACCAGTTTCTGTAGACTTTTGAGGTATCTGTGCTCAACGCCACTAATTCGACCAACACCTCGGTGCTCGCTGGCGAGCGCCGTTTTAGGTCAGGCGCCGCCGTGAGAGTACTCGCGATAATCCTGAGTATACTCGTTCTATCTGCGTGCGATTCTGATCCCCGGGAAGCCACCGCGGCCGCTCAACGGGTTACCAACCGAAACCAGCTCATCGGCGGTCCTACAGGACTCGGGGAAGTAGGCGACTACTTGCTCGAAAACGATCAGGTTCGCCTGATCATCCAAGATCTCAGCTTTAACCGCGGCTCGGGAATCTTTGGCGGATCGCTCATCGACGCAGATCTTGTCCGCGCCGACGCCCACGGCACGCCCATGGGCGGCACCGGACGCGATTCCTTCGGCGAGCTTTTCCCGGCATTTTTTCTGGAAATGATCGATCCCGAAAACATCGAAATCATCAACGATGGCTCGGACGGAAAAGCCGCGATCGTGGAAGTCCAGGGCCGCGGCGGCGAATTCATCACGATGTTGCGCTTCTTTAACCAGGCCATGGTCAACAGCTACAAGCCTGAGTTAACCGACGCACTCAAAGGTATTCCAGCCAACAGCGAAGGTACGCCGCTCGTTAAATTTGCGACGCGCTACATCCTTGAGCCCGGCGCACGACACGTTCGCATCGAAAGCACGATCACCAACAACGCGATCTCCGGTCAGCCACTCTCCTTTCCCAACAAGCAGATAGCCGGCGCTCTCCAGGGCTTTACAGGCATCGATTTCTCAAGCTTCACCATTCCCGCAGGACATGTCATCGGATTTGGCGCGCGCAACAAACTCTTCGCGCCCGGCATCGGTTTCGATCTGCGGTTTGGCCTCGAAGCCGTCTACCAAAAACCACTCGAACTGCCCGCGCTGCCCGGCCACATCACCAATCTTTTGGCCACCACCAACGGTGACGGCCTGAGCTACGGATTCGCCAGCGCGCCGGATCCAGATTCAAACTTCATCTACCGCAAAAAAGACTACTACGGCGAAAACGTCCAACCGGACGACATGCTACTGCTCTTTTACGCAAGTGGATTTGCCGCAGCCTTCACCTCAGAATTGCCAACCGAACTCGCCCCTTCCTACTGTGTTGAAGGCAAATCGGCAGCCGATCGCTGTGGCGAAATCGCATCACAATGCGAATCACCCGAAGCAACGCCCAATTTTTGCGAAAAACAAAACACGGCATGCCTTCAATATTACGATAGCTGTCTCACACTGCGCGGAAAATTACCGAACAGTTACACCTTCACCAACTACTTCATCATCGGTGACGGCGACGTCGCAAGCATTCGTGACGAACATTATCGGTTAAAAAACCAGGAAACACACCTGGTCCAGGGCCGCGTCATCGATCAGGCCAGCGGAACCTTCGCGACCGAAAAACTCAATGTACTCATCTACAACGCAGCTCAGGACAAAACCTGCAAAACGCTTGGCAACACACCGTCCGCTGCACACCCATTTAGCCAGGCGCTCACCGATGCATCCGGTAACTTTCAGTTCCGTCTGGAATCCGGAGATTATTGCTACCGCGTCGCTGGCTCTGGCCGACCAACCAGTGACGCCATGCCGATGAACGTCAGCGGCGACACCCATATCAGCCCCGTTGCCAGAGGCGCCGGACGAATCCAGGCATCTGTCTTCGATACAAGCGGCCAGCCAATTCCGGCAAAAATGACCGTCGTCGGATCCTACATTCCCCAGGCCGGCAAAAAGCCCAACGAATACCTGTTTGACCTGGCCGCTGGCGAATCCTGGCGCACCGGCGAGTTCGTCGACACGGACTATGACGACAGCGATCTGTCCCCACGACGATTCGTCGAAACCGTCGCGTTTTCTGACGCAGCAGGCAAAGCGCTCACCCGCGTACCGCCCGGCAAATACACGGTTTATTTTAGCCGCGGCACCGAATACGAACTGGATAGCCACGAAATCGAAATCAAACCCGGTGCGGTCGCAACCATTTCGGCCACACTGCGACGCTCGGTCAAACCAATCGGCTATATGAGTGGAGACTTCCACCTGCACGCCCTGGGCTCGATCGACTCCGGACTCGACTACAATACACGCGTCATCAGCATTGCAGCCGAAGGCCTTGACCTCGTCGTTGCCACCGATCACAACTATATCTCGGATTATGAACCCTATATTTTGAGCAATCAGCTCAAACCATGGCTAAAATCCGTGATCGGACTGGAATTGACCACTTTTGAAGGCGGCCACTTCAACGGATTCCCACTCAAACGCGATATCTCCTCGATGAACCGCGGATCGATGCAATGGCAGGAACGTCCGCCACAAGAGCTCTTCGATACCCTGCGCGAAAATGGAGCCTACGGTCCCGACAAAACCATCGTTCAGGTCAACCATCCCCGCGACTCCCTGCTTGGCTACTTCAGCCAACACAACGTCGACGGATTCACCAGTCGCGCAGACCTCACATTTAAGACAACCGAGCCAGGCACGGACACACTCATGGCTACGGTTACCACGCCATCGGGTCCGGGATTCATCAAACCATGCGATGACGATCCCAAAAAACCATGCTCAACCTTCAGCTGGGATTTTGACGTGATCGAAGCATTTAACGGCAAGCGCCTGGAAATGTTGCATCACTTCCGCATGCCCTACAATACCGACGAGCTTCCCCCGGAAACACTCGCGTACTTCAAAAGTGACGATCCGGCCGAACAAGAAAAACTCGACGCAGAGTTCGCAGCACTTCCACCCAAAGGCACCATCCTCTGCGATAACAACAAGATCGCTTTCCCCGGTGGCCTGGACGACTGGTACAACACACTCAATTACCCACGTCCCGACGGCACCTATCGCCGGTACGCCGTGTCCGGAAACTCCGACAGCCACGATGCGGCTTCACCCGGAGATTCTGAGCCCGGCTATCCTCGAAACTACTTTTACGTTGGCCATAACAACGTCGAAAAACTCACCGATCTCCAGCTCGTCGATGCGATCCAAAATCACAACATGATTGTGACCAACGGACCGTTCATCAACATGGAAATCAACAGCAAGCCGCTCGGAAGCATGATTACAACCAAGGAAAACAAGGTTGCCGTCACGCTTCGCACGCAGGCAGCAGGCTGGGTTGGCGACAAATTCAACTATCGCCTGATCGCCAATGGCGAAACCGTTCGTGAAGGCGCAATCCAACTCAAAGATTACGCCTGGGAAGAAACCATTACCGTCGATATCAGCGGTGACACCTGGTTTGTCGTTGAAGTCACCGGCGACAAAAACCTGTTTCCCGTCATCACCCCCGACGATCAGGGCCGCACCAACATCGATGCAGCCGTCGGCTCACTCTCCTCCACCTTCGGACTGGGCGGCGGTGTTCCCGGCTTGAAACCAAACGACAAATTTTATGTCACGCCGTTTGCCGTCACCAATCCAATCTGGATTGTTCTCGATCCCGCAGGCACGCGTACCGAATTTGTTCCACACTCGCCTCCACATGCAACCAGTCGCGCAGGTGCCTTTGAGCCAGCCGCCCTGCTTTTGCCAGGACACTTTGAACACGTCGGCAAACGACTCGACGCCGTCAATGTTCCAAACCTCGTGCACGACGACGGAATCAAACTTCGTCAATCCGGCGAAGTTCGTGACCTGCGCATGCTCTTTGAACACTGGGGAGGACACGCCCATTGAACCACCGAATCCACACGCCAAAATCTACGTGGATGATCCTGCTACTGAGCCTGGTGCTATGGTCTGCACCCGGCTCAGTAAGCGCGCATGAGCTTGAACCACAACGAAGCGTCGTCGCAGAAGTAGACGACGCTTCGTTGTCAATCATGGTCGTCTACGAAGAAGTCCCCGGCCCGCGCTCCGATCTCCTGATGGCACGCTATGATCTCAATGGCGACGGAAAAATCGAGGATCACGAAGCAATTCTGGCAAGCCGAGAAATGATCGCGCGTATGCTCGCTGGCCTTCAATTCGAAGTCGAGTTTGATTCCCCAAACGGACATTCACCCGAAATCCGTTTTCAGGTCGGAAAAAAAGGCGAGGTGTCGGCAGCGGCGTTTATTAAATACGAGCTGGCTTCGTTAAAAGCGCTGCCACTACCAGCAAATCGCAGAGTGCACGTCCGTTTGCTTTCCGGCGACGACAATATCCCCACCGAAGTTCTCGCGATCGCACGCCCCGGAATTCACCTGCTGCATGTATTTCAGCCACCGAATTCAGCGAACCAGGATGGAAACACCCTGCTATCGCCCGGCGAACAATGGATCGCGGTATTTTCTACCGACGCGACTATTGAACCCACCAGCGCTCCGACGACTGATAAAAACTAGACATTTTTAGCGTCAACCCGCCTGCGCACCACGCCAGTGTTTTTTGGCATCCCAAAACCGCTCACAACCTCGCGATCTCCGCATAGAATCTGCCCGGAAAGGACTTTGCAAAATGAAAAGTGTCTTCCGAGCACTTCGGCAGGCACCTGGGGCCAGTTCCAAGACCTGCCGAGCGCTTCGGCAGGCACTTTTGATTTCGCAAACATCGACCAGGCACTTCGGACACCTCTCGGATAACGTAAAACACCTTCCGAGCACCTCGGAAAGGACTTTGCGAAATGAAAAGTGTCTTCCGGGCACCCCGGAAGCCGAATTTGGCGGTATTCTCAAAATATCCAACGCCGACAAGGTTCGCGGCCGAACGCTCCTCGTACATCCACGTCACGCACGCGCCCGCAAAGCATCCAAAAACGCATCCTGCCAGACCGGCGGAAAGTTCACGCGCCCGCAAAACTCCCGCAACTCACCCACCGGCGCTTCACTCCCGTGAAAATCACTGCTCGCCGTCTTCAACAGACCATATTCGTCGCACAAGGCCCCGAGCCGCGCTTCATCCATCAAGTAATGCGACGGATGACGCACTTCCAATCCCGCCAGACCGGCAGAAACCCAGCGCTCCAGATGGTTATCCAGCTCGTAGCGCGAAGGGTGCGCCAACACGACCAGCCCACCGGCCGCCTGCAATAATTGGATTGCCTGGTCCACTCCTATCCAATCCATCCCAACATACGCTGGCTTGCCATCGGCCAGATACAGATCAAAAGCCTGCTGAACGGTCTCGACATAACCATGCATCAACATCGCCCGCGCAATATGTGGGCGCCCCAACACACCGCGCTCCGAAAACGACATAACTTCCTGCGCCGTAATCGCAAACCCAAGCTCACAGATCCGCTCACGCATCGTCTCCATTCGCTGCGCACGCGCGAGCCCCATTCGCTCCCCGTAGGCAATAATTTCGGGATGTTGCGGATCAAAACCGTATCCCAGAACATGGATCGACTGCCCGTCTTGCTGCGCACTGATTTCAATACCCGGGATGAACTGAATACCACGCTCAACCGCTGCAACCGCCGCTTCTGCACACCCCTCTGCCGTATCGTGATCGGTAAGTGCCCACAGTTGCACACCACATTCCTTCAAAAAATCGGCCAACGCCACCGGCGAGAAAACGCCGTCGCTGACCGTTGAATGGGTGTGGATTTCACAGATAAGTGGCGCCGCAAGATTGTTATTTCGGTGTTCTGACTTATTACCAGCCTGATTCAGCATCCATTTGCTCCTAAAGTAGTCCGTTCGCTGGCGAATCCGCAGGCATCCCTACACCCGCAGGATTCATTCCTGATACGTGTGACTACAAGGTGCGTATCAATCAACATTCCGTCAAGCACGCCATCCAAATCACCCAAATAAGCGGCCCCCAAAACCACTCATTTCCCCACCGGCGATCTAGCATGCCACCGCCGGATCACCGCACCATCACACACGATTCGCCCCCTCCGCCCCGGGGCATTTCAAATTTTCAACTCGCCTGATTTGACGAAATATTATGCGGTGCATCTTCGGCTACATCATCGATCACAACGTCTTCCTCAACACCCGCCAGAACCGCCGGATCCTCCACCAACACCGCCTCTACTTCCGAAACATCGGCCAGCTCACCAGCCCCATCCTGAATTTCCCATCCCCCACGCCACCGAATTTCTTCCGCCAGATCCTGCAAGCTATTCAGCGCCCCCATCATGTCCACGTGCTCGACACCCAGACTACTGTTTTGAACCAGCGCCACCTGCAATCGCTCCAACGCGGTGATGCAGCGACTCTGCCGCGCCTCAAACCGCGCACAGGTCGCACGCAACTCTTTTCGGGCGCCAAGCTGTGCTGCGAGTTCATCACGAACGCCGCACAGCTCACGACGCAACGCATCGTCTTCAGCCTGCGCCAGTTGTTCGACCGTTCGCGCAATGCGTGCTTCCAGATGAATAAAATCATCCGCCACATTCGCCCGTCGCAACGCATCGGTTCGCCGTGCCAACACCAGAAGATTCCGCGCGACATCCTCCGCAATCGGTATCGCCGCCTCCACAAATACGCGATCTTCACTTCGATCAAATTCTTCCCGAAGCCTGCTATAAACACCCAGGCCCTGCGCCAATATCGTTCTATCCGCCAGACCAACCTCAGAAATCGCCGTTTTATAATCGTCGACGATCAGATCACGCTTAATCTCGATGTGTGGAATCATAGCCGCTGCACACAAAAACGTTCCCCAGGTCGCTCCCATCACGATTTCTGGCACGAACGTATCCATCCACCCACTCAAAAATCCGTGTGCCACAAATGTTTCCGTCGTAAATACCGCCAATCCCAACGCCAGGCCGTACAATCCAGAAACCGCTACCCTGAGCAGCCCGCTGGTTTTCTTCGTCTCGGCGCTCGTGCCGTAAAGCGCTGCGCCCAACATCGCACCGCCCGCCGCACCGGCCCACACCGCGCCTAGCGGCAAAAGCAATGCCCACACAATGCCCGCCAGCACCGAAATCCCGAGCCGAAAATGTCCGCGTTCTCGAAGGCGTTCCGTATAATTTGCAAACAATCCGACAACCGCGGCAAACGTCAAAACCATCAACTGCGCAACATATTCGCCCGTAATCAAACTCAGCCCGCCCGCCGTCAAACCTGCCGTCACACCGCCCAGACCCAGCACAAACATCTCTCTGGACAACGCACGTTCATCGACAATATTCAGGCTCATGGCAAATCTCTCAGTGATTACAAGCGCATCATTCATCGTGCGCATTCGTAGATTTTGACTCGTTCAATCGCAAAAATTCATCTTCGACCCATGAAGCAGCGACCGGTGAATCTACAACAGATCACCGGTCGCTACCGTCTTCAAACCACCGAATTACCAGGCTGCTGCAGCCGACTTACTCACGCTACGACCCGACGCCTTGCTCTTCTTCATCCCGTCGAGAGCTGCCGGTGCGGACGCCGGTACGCTGTCAAAAAGAACGATATTGCTTTCGATTTCGGCCGAAGCCTCCTCAAACTTGGCTTTCGGCAACGCATATCGTTTACGCGCAGCCTGCGTCTTTTGATTCTGCCCACGCAACGTCTTCTTGGCTTCGTCCGCCTTTCCTTCCTTATACTGCGTCATCGCAACCTGGACGCTCCGCGCGATCTGAACCTCTTCCACTCGCGTAAGAACCTGCTTATTCAGCATTGTTTCCAACAACTTAGAATCGTCCGTAACAATCGCCGCCAGAGAAACCTGCTGCGTAACACCTTCTTCTTTCACACTGTCTTCATAATCCAGGCGAAGATCCGCTATCGCCATCGAACCAATTTCCGGCGTCGCAGCCTGCAATTGCATCAGAATGGTTTTATTTTGACCGCTATAAAACTCGGCCAACGGAATCTCCACAACCTGCCCGTTTTGCTCAAATGGATAACCAAAGACTTCGGCAACACGAACGCCCTCACGAAGTTCCACCTGCAAGCGCGTCCGTCGTGCAACAATACTGTTAAGCTGTTGAAATTCTGTCGAAAAAGCACTCGCAACGGCCTCGCGATCTTTTGCGTAGTAGTAGTTGCCGGCACCCGCATCCGCCATCGCAGCCATCAGATCTTCATTATAATGCAATCCAAACCCGATAGCCGTCAGCGTCACGCCTTCTCGCTGGTAGCGGCGAGTAATATCTACCAATTGCTCAGTGGACGTCAGGCCGTAGTTGGGCATGCCATCGGTCAGCAAGATTACGCGATCGATGCTCCGATCATTGGACGAGCGCGAGATCTGATTTACCCCGGCCTCAAAACCACCACTGATATTCGTTCCGCCATCCGCATACATCTGCTCGATCGAACGATGAATCGTCTGCCGATTTTCACTCGTCACCACACTCGACCGAAAATCAACACGAACACTGTCCGAGAAGCTGACGATCGAAACACTATCTCCATTCGCCAGACGCTCCACAAAGTTCTGAGCCGCCTTTTTTGCATCGATCATCGGCTGACCTTCCATCGAACCGGAGCGATCGATTACAAGCGCCACATTCACCGCCGGGCGTTCCACGTTTTTCAATTCTGCCGCCGTAATATCGATCGATGAATACAGGTTACTGCCCTGGCTGTTCAGCGCCAGATACCCGTGCGACAGCGCCGCATTCAACGTCAGCACACCCGCCGAAGAAGCCGATGCCGCCGGCAGCCCCGTAGACACATTCGGAGTCAAAGTCATCGCAGTCTTCCCCGGTTCCCCTGTCACGGTCGGGCGCACCGTTTGAAAATCAGGTTCTTTGGGCGAAGTAGCGTTGTAATAAACAGCTGCGCTCAACAACAACGCGACAACAATAAAAACCGGACCGAAGTATTTCATGACATTCTCCTGATTCGAACGTTTTGGGTAAGAAGTTAATCTGCCAGCTCTGCAACACGTATCTTGATGACCTACACTACCTAAACGGAGACTCACGCACTTGGATCTAATTTCCCCCAAAAATTCTTTATCTTTTTCTCAATCCCCCGGGCTGCCATCCAGAATCACCTGCAAACATGCGCCCTTGCGGCACACGAAGCCTACCTCTCCTGAAAATTATATTTTGATTATATGCCCCTTATTAAAAAATTTCCGGTGCTTTTTCACTACGCTACGCGCACAAATCCCGCTCAACACACGCACGCAATCGTGTTATGAAAATTGAAGGAGCATTTCCCTTATTATAGAACGCTATAAATTCTGAACTCAAGCCCGCCAGCGAGTCTCATGGATTCGTCGCACACAATTCCGTTCGCCACAGTTTTGTCGCCGACCGACAATAGGCAGACGGGAATGGAATGAGCCTCGTTCATGCTTCTTGTGAGTGTGAAACGACACTACGCCATAACTTTTTCATCATTGCCGCTTTGAGACACGAATTCTTATGTTTACCCTCCCCGGTATGCCATTTTACAACTATTTTGGAATCATGCTCGGCCTGTTCGCCGCGCTGATCGGTTGCCAGAGCGATGCCGAGCAACCGGCAATTCCAGCGAGCAAGTCGGAAGCCGTCCTATCCGAAGTGCCCGACAACTCCTCAAGTGTTGCCGCACTCGTCAACGGCGTCCCCATCCAACAGCAAGAAGTGGATCGACGCCTCTCGCAAATCCAGCGAGTTTATCGCCACTCAAGAAACCGATTTGACGCACGCGTCGAAGCCCAAAAGCGGCGCGAAGTTATCGATCGACTCATCGACAAAGAGTTGCTGCACCAACACGTTCAACAACGTGAAGTAAAAATCCCCGATGACGCCGTAGACTCCGAGATCCAAAGCCGAATCACGACGATCTTCGGAAGCAGCCACGCACTCAACAGCTATCTCGACGACCAAGATCTCGATCTCCCCCGATACCGTGCTCGTATTCGAAGCGAATTAGCCGTCAAAACACTCTGCCTGGCCGACATTGCCGACAACACCACCGACGAAGCCGACATCCGCAAACTCTACGAACAACTCGCCAATCGTCGCGCAGCAGCCGAACGTGTTGAGGCTTCCACGATCATGATTCGCGTTCCCAATGATGCATCGGCCGCCGTTCAACAAAATATGCGAAACACCGCCGAACGTGCACTGATAAACGTCCATTCGCCGGAACAATTCGCAGCGATCGCCAAATCAATGAGCTACGATCCCACATCCAAAGACGGCGGCTATCTCGGCTGGATTGAAAAAGGCTCGGTTACGCCACAGATCGAAAATGTTCTCTTCACAACCCCACCCGGTCAGCGCACAAACCCCATCGTTACGTCGGCTGGCATCGAAATTTACTGGATCCACCAAAAGCGCTCCGCCGGAATGCGACATTTTGATGAAGTCGAAGATGTTTTACGCGAACATCATGCACAAGACGCCATCGAACAACAGCGCCGACGCCTGATCAAAAAGTTGCGTGACGAAGCCGACATTCAATACCCGTCCGCGGCCCGGGAATGAACCGACTTCGCCCCGCACTCGCTCCAACCTGTATCGCCGGCTTTCTAATCGCCAGCCTGATGAGCCACGAGCGCCCTCAATTATCCACAGCTTCAGCCGAACTATTTGCCACTAATCCGAGCGACTCGACCGAGCGCCCCCACTGGCAACACACAGCCTGGGAACACTGGGGCTCTCCCCTGCTCGATCCGCAACACTTTCCGTATTCGGTCGTTTTTGTCGGCGACCAGCTCCAGAACATACAAAAAAACGACATCGAAACCGCCATTCGACGATCCGTCGATACGTGGAACGACATCACATGCGCGCTCGACAGTCTTCAGTTCGACGGCTTCCGAAACAGCCTGGCCGACGTCGCTACCAATGAGATCCCTGTTTTTATCCCCCCATCAAATTACTGGGATCAACAAAAAACACTCATTGCATCAACCAACATGAACAGCCCGGCGATCGCACTCAACACCGCTCACTTCACCTGGTCGCTTGAGCCCGCGCCCTTTCAATATCTCACCCCAAACACAGCTACCGAAACACCAGCAAGTCCACTTATTGTCGATCTTCAGAGCGTCCTAACCCACGAACTCGGCCATGTTCTCGGCCTCTGGCACTCGTCGGACGATGCCACAGCCGTCATGACCGCAAAATATCTACCCGACGCAGGCCAACGTGTGCTTGCCGCCGACGATAAATTTGCGCTCTGTCATCTCTTTCCCAAACCCGGCAACCATTCCGAATGCGCCACCGACAGCGACTGCCCACAGAGCTCCTGCGTCACCGATGGCACATTCCAAGTCTGCCAGAAACATCAGGCAAACCCCGGCGAGTACTGCGCACTCGACCTTCTACACTGCGCGCACGGCTGTATCATTGATTCACCGCCCACCGGAACCGGCTATTGCACAGCACTCTGCCAGACCGATGCGGATTGCCCCGCCCAATTTCAATGCCTGACCTCCGAAAACCAGAGCACCTGCAGAATCGTTCGGCCGCAAAGCCCGCCAACACCAGATGCGCAAACAAGTTGCTCCACGCTAATACATGATCACGCAAACCCCAGAACTTTCACGCCACTACTCATCCTTCTTGCAACCAGCCTCTTTGCAAGAAACAAAACAAGAAACAAAACAAGAAACAAGCGGCGTCAAACCGTTTGATAATCGCCGACATTTACCCCTGATTAAAAAAATTCAGTCCGTGAATTCCAGACTTCTCACAAATTTCTGAAAGTCGCGGAAATACGCATCGCGCTTCGATAACGGGAAAAAACCGGACACGATCCAGACTTCCGTTTCACGCGCAAACAACCACGTGATCAGCCGAAATTCAATGCCATTGGATAAGGCACGAAATTCGTACTCCTGTCCGATCCGCCCACTATAATTTACTCGATTTCGCGCCTCGATCTCAATAAAACCAACGCGCAACAAGCTGTTCTGAAAGGCCGATACATAGCTAACACGACTCTCTTCAGCGATGTCTTCGCTCACGCGAAATTCGATCTGCGCCTCAGTCTCACCAGCCGCACGGAACAACGCAACTGCTCCATGCGACGCGCTTCCAACCAGCCAACCACCAGCCCGTTGAAGCTTGATTCCAGCTTCTGAGTTCACAAAGACGTTCGGATCGCTATCGCTTGCGACAGCCGATTTACCCAACGCCTTCGGATCGACTACATCCGTGTCCGTTTCAGAAACCGACAAATCTTCATTACCCGCATCTTGAGCCCATGCCGATTCGTAGGCCCCCGCGACAAAGATCAGGATCACTGCGTGAAACGCAAAAACCCGACCTGTCGTCCATAGCCTACGAATCAAAGCAAGGCCCAAAACTTAACTCTCTTTAAACTTGATGTTCTTAACAACAGCCTTGAAGTCGTCGATATATTTGTCTTTCTCAACGTCTTGCATGTATCCAACGACCAACCAGGCAGTGCTTTCACGAAGGAACTGAAAGATCACGACTTCAAGTGTGACGCCGGAATGAACGAATTTATACGTCGTTTCCAGACCTTTCAAAGCACCGATCGTAACTTCTTCCTGCTTAACTTGCTCGAAGTTCGATTCCGTCAACGTCTTGTGAAACGTGTTAAAAAACACGTCTGCCACATCCGACGCCATCAACTTGGTGCCGACCACTTCGATCTGACTCTGTGAGCCACGATGTTTGAAATTGGCGACAGCCTTTTCGTTGCCCTGCGTCACTTCCCACTTCGCAGGAGGAGTAATCGTAACGCCAAATTCTTCGTTATCGATAGGCTTTGAGTCCTGCGCCACGGCGACAGATGACATCGCCATCATGATCAACAATGCAAGTACGTAGCGAGCAATTTTCATGCGGTATCTCCTAATATTTGATGCGCAAAGTCGTACGAGTACTCTTCTTAACCAACGTAAGAGTGCGATTTTATAACAGCCTACTGACTACTTGGCAACTAAGTCCCCTGTGAAAACTACCTCCTTTGCAACAAATCCCGACAAATGTTACACATTTCTCTTTGTTGCGCGTCTTTCCCTACCCGACGTCGATGGTCCGTATGCTCCGCTTTTCTCGTATGCTCTACTTGTCAGGCTGGCTCTTTTTCATGCTGTCTGTAACAGCGTGTTTGCCCACCGCCACGTCCCTATTCGACAACCTCTCCTCCGCTACAACTCCAATAAACAAGCAAAAACCCGATACTATTCAGCAAGATATCACACCCCTGGAGATCCGCGCTCCGGACCAGGGACTTGAGCAAGCCCGGGCGATTCTTGAAACGCATTTCGGCGCATTCCTTGAACGCGACCCTCTCGGCTTCACCTGGGATCTCCCAAGACATATCGCCGACGACGCCGTGACGCTTTTTCAAAACGTCGATAGCATCGCCCGAAACATTCACAACACCTCACCCACAACCATTCTCGGCTGGGTGTTCCCCTTATTGCTGATTTCGATTTTATTTGGCGTTTTCCTGATCATCGACCGCCAGTTTACGCGCTTAGGCCAGCGTCTACAGGCTCAGATCCATTTTGATATCTCACGAGGACTGACCAACGTTATTCGCGCGCTCATCTTGATCGTCGCGCGATGTATCCCCGTGTTTATGCTGATCGCCGTCAGCTATTTTCCCGTCCAAGCACTGTTTGAACGTGCCGTCTGGTCGCTTTTGTTCACCCAGTCCCTCTGGCTACTATTAGCGTACCGCGCAATCCAGGGCGTAATCGTAGTCTTTTTAAGTGGCCAATTCCTCAACATCTCTAAGGAACACGCCCAGCGCCTTGAAAGATTCGCAGTCTGGTTTACCCGTATTTCCATAATTTTCTGGCTCACGCTCGCTACCATCTCGATCACAGGCTATCGCGAAGACTTTTATGCCGTCGTCTTATTCGCCTTCAAAATCGTCATGGCGCTCGCCGCCGTCTACCTGTTCATTGCACGCCAATCCGTGCTCGCACTGCTACCAGAACCCGAAACGTCGTCCATCTACGCAGCATTATTTCGCACCATTACGCGCTACTATAACTGGGTAGTCGGCGTTACGATTATCCTGCTCATGCTCAACGCAGCGGGATACGTCCACGCAGCCAGTTTCATCCTACTACGTAGCTACGCAATTTTGCTGCTCGTAACCCTGGCCCTGGCCGGCGCGCAGCGTTTGCGCCGATTTTTACGCACCCAGAATGCAAACGACGAAGATACCGCTCAACTCTACGCAGCCTTCGAACAGCTTTTAATGATCGTCGGTACGGTCCTACTAACCGGTATGATCCTCCGACTGCTCGGTATCTACGAAGCACTGGTCGCTCTGCTAAAAGTACCTTTTGTCGCGATCGGCGCGATGGAGCTTTCGTTCTTCCATCTGCTCAACGTCGTTATTATCGTCGGCTCAACCGTTCTCTTTACACGTTTGCTGAAAGCACTGCTCAACGCACGGATTTACCCTGCGTTTCACGTCGAAATTGGCGTCGCCTACGCAACCAACACGCTGATCAACTACACGCTTGTCGTCGTAGCTTTTTTCATGTCGCTGTTCGCCCTCGGTGTTCACCTGTCTGCCGTGCTCGTCGTCCTGGCAAGTCTTGGCGTGGGTATCGGCTTTGGTCTACAAACGCTGACCGAAAACCTGATCTCAGGATTCATCATTCTATTTGGTCGCTCGGTTAAAAAAGGCGACTTCATCACCGTCAACGGCATCTACGGCCAGGTCGATTCCGTTGGAGCGCGCAACGTCATCGTCCACACCCCCGACAACGTCGACCTGCTCGTGCCCAGCAAAGACATCGTGAGCGGACAGCTCACCAACTGGACCTACCGTGACAGCCATGTCCGACTGCACATTCCCGTTTGTGTCAGCTACAAAAGCAATCCTCGCCAGGTCCAACAGGTCCTGCTCGAGGCTGCCACAAAACACCCCATGATCCTTCAGTCCCCACCACCCGAAATATGGCTATCCGAATTTGGCGGTGACGGCATCCACTTCAAAGTCGTTGTCTATTTTGATTGCCGAAAAATTCACGAACTCACATTCCGCGGTCAATTCAACTTCATTGTCTGGGAAGCCCTGTTCGATGCCGGCATCCAGATTCAGCTCCCACAACGCGATCTGCACGTGCGCTCCAACAATCTTTCACCCGAGATAGCACAGGCATTTCAACACTACTCCGCCCCCGACTCGCCCACCGCACCACCCGAGCAAAACGACTAAATCTCCGCACGACATCTACCATCCCGCGCTCGATTTCCCGCACCACGATTGACAAACAGGCGCCCCCACCCGGGGCGCCTGTTTTTTCCAAACCCAAAACCAACCCGCAATTCACACAAATAACTCGTGCATTTTTATTCACGCGCCACCCTGATTTCCCTAACTGTTTCGATGTAACCCGAACGACATGAAACTAAGCCGCCGACCTACGTAAGCTCAGCCGTTGTAGAACGCAATTCTTCGATGAAACGACGGATCCTATCCGAAAGATCCGGCCCCCGCCCCTCGATCAACCACACCAATGCCGTCCGCACCAGCACGCCATCCGCATGCAAACCGACGCTTGTCGCATCTTCGCCCGTCGATACCTTCATCGACGCCACAATCGGCAAACTCGTTACTTCACGCAATGCATCCAGCGTTCGCACAAACTCATCGTGCTCGACCGTAACTTCGCCCCCTGAATGCCCCGTCCACACCACAAAACCACGCGCATCCTGCACAATCTGCTTAAAACGATCCAACGACGTCGTCGGCGCAACCGTGCGGATCAACGCAATTCCCTGTTCCGCAAACGCCTGTGCAACCGCGTCCGATTCTTCGTCCCACGAAAGATCTGTAATCAACACGCCATCTACACCGGCTTCCGCCATATCGTGCGCGCACGTACTCAGCCCCCTGGCCAAAAACCGATTATAATAACTCGAGATAACCAGCAGCGTATCAAAATCCTCCCGAAACGCCGCAACCAACTCGCCAATTTCCGCCCAGTTCACATCCTCATGAATCGCCCGCGCACACGCCCGCTGAATCACCGGACCATGATACGTCGGATCAGAAAACGGCACGATCAACTCAATCCCGTCAACCCCCGACTCCGCCAGAATTCTCATGTACTTCAGCGTTGCATCAATGTGCGGATCGCCCGCAACCAGTGCACTCATCAACAAAGTTCGTCCGGTCGCCTGAAAATTCGACTCCAATTCCTGAATCCGTCTATTCATGCCCGCCGCCCTCTGCTCCGTGCGGCCAACGCCGGTCAAAATCCCGTTCGCCACTGCCCGTAATTCCGATGACCACATGCTCATCCGAGCCCAATGTCGCCGCTACCTTCAACGCATACGCAAGCGCATGCCCCGCTTCCAGGCAGATCAACAACCCTTCCGTACGAGCAAGCAACTGCACGGCCTGACAGGCATCCTCATCGGTTACCGAAACGTAGTGCACACGTCCTCGCTCCGCCCAATCAGCATGCTGCGGTCCCGCATTCGGCACACACATCCCGCCCGCAATTGAATACGGCACGGTAATTTGACCGTTCGAATCCTGCAGTAAATACGACATCGTTCCCTGAAACACGCCAGGACTCCCGTGTACCAGACTGGCCGAATTTCGCTGGCCATCCCCTCCGGCCTCAACACCCACCAGCTGAATATCGCTGTGGTTCACAAAATCAACAAAAATACCCGCCGCAAATGAACCACTGCCAACCGGTGCAATTACATACTCCGGCACACATCCCTGACGCTTGAGCTGCACGCGCGTTTCCGCACCGATGGCGCGCAAACCGTACTCCAAAATCCGCGGATACGGGTCCGGCATGGCCAGCGAACTCGCGCAGTACAACACCCGCTCAGAATGCTCCGCCCAATAGCGCAAAGCCTCCGAACACGACCGCTTTCGACCACGCATTGAACTATCCACCGTCTCAATGACAACGCCCAACTTTTTCATGCGCTCAATATTAAGACGCTCGTGTTCCTGATCTTCGCGCCCCATAAACACCCGCACGCCGATCCCCAACCCAGCGCCGACCGAGCCAAGCGCCGCCCCGAAATCACCCGTTCCGGATTCCGCCACGACTTCCGTGCAACCCATGCGTTTTGCAAGCATTACCTGCAAAACGGCAGACGTGATCACAAACGAGCCGCCCTGACACAGGTCCTCGCGTTTCGCCCAGATCTGTGCGCCACCCAGGCGTTCCGATAATGTTTTAAAATGACTTAATGGCGTGGGACGCCCGATGCGATGATCAAGCCAGGACTCAAACGAAGCAATGAATTCCACGTCCAAAAGCGATGAATCAAACGCTTCGGCCAGCTGCTCGAGAGGAGTCCACAGGGCCTCCGCAACGTAGCGACCACCGAATCGTCCAAACCACCCCGATTTCTGTGGCTCCTCTCCCGATGACATCAGCGCTTATTTCCGGCGTGCGTCTTCTCAAGATGTTGCTTCACAAGCTCGAGATAACTCCCGACATCCTTGCGGATCTCGTGCGCAACAATTGGCCGAAACACTTTTGCCGCAAGCTTTGGGACCGGCAAATCGGTTGCAATGGTTTCCTCATAGTCGATCTCCGTTTTATTACCCAGAGCACGACAAACCACCTTACCTTCTGCACGCATCGTCTCGGCATCTACCGTTTCCCACACAACCGTCGAATCATCCTGACGCGTGTAACGAACCGTATAAATACCCTGAAACTTTATCCCCTTTTCACTCTTTTCACGAAGCGTCCATTTCCAGACGCTCGGCTCGATTTCCTCGGCCTTCTCAAGCTGCGTCAGACAAACACGCAGCTGCTCGGGCTCCGCAAAAAACTCAACAACACGCGAAACCGGCGCATTAATTACCAGCGACTGCTTTGCTGTACCTTCGATCCAGGCCATGCTCATGCCTCCAAATTACTATGCTGTTGAAAATCGGCAAACACGAGACTTATCGGCAATTACGATCGTCCGGACCACATTTGAAACGAATATGAGCGTGATTCAAATGCCCACGAGCATGACGTATCAAACCGCTTCGCGCATTTGCACCATGAGGATACTGCAAAATCGGTTCCAGTTCTTCCGCCGTATAACCTATCGAAAGCGCGTACTCATGAAGAACCTGCTGTAAGCGATAGTCTATAAAAATGTACTCAATCTCGTCCGCATCGATAAGCGTTTTATAAACATGCCAGTTCTTAACGGCATCAAACGTCTCGGCTGTCATATTGCGAAACTGATCCATCGCGACATTACCGCGATGATAAAATGCAATATCCACGTCGCGGCCGGATTGATGACTCTTATGTGGGCGCAAACGACCACCATGCTGCGCACTCAAACTTCCAATGAACAAATCCGGCGCATCCGGCCAGCGAGCTTTTACATCCGCCCCTGCTGCCTCCAGCAAATTGACAGTCCGCTGCGTTCCAAACGCACGAGCCGTACTTCGAACACGTACGCCCGGCCCACTGCTCATCGCAACGCCGTTATACAAGCGACCACCATTGGCTGCGCCCCAGGAAACACTCTTTCCATCCGTTCGCACATTCGGAACATGCAGACTTACCCGCTGTCCGATCTGCAAACGCCGCGGATTAATTCGTCGATTCCAGTTTTGAATCTGCTTGACCGTAACGCGATGCTTTTTAGCAATCGCCTCAAAAGTCTCGCCGGCACGAACAGTGTGAGACACCGTCATCGTAGCAGCAACCGGCTTGGGCTTAATAACTTCCGCCGACTTCACAATCAACGTCGTCTGTGGCTCAAGTTCGATGGACTCCAGCTTATTCCATCCCATCAACTGCGTAACACCAACCTTGTAGCGTAATGCAATGCTACCAATGGTCTCGCCTTCGTTGACCGTATGCTGCACGATCTCGTCTTCAACTTGCTTCTCAGCGGCGGCCGGTGACACGCTAAATCCAGTCACACACAAAACAATTGCCAGCCACATCCAACTTCGTTGCCCTACTTTCATGCATTCCTCGTCATCTTCGACGTGTTTCCAGTTTATCAACCAGTCAAAATACAAACTTCATACTGGTACGACTCAACACTCTTACCCATACCAAGGAGGCCAAACGGCCAATACGTGGATAAACCGGGCACCACATCAAAGTCAAGACGCACACCCGGCCTGAGTCGGATCAAATCCCGGTATTTACACCGTATTTCATATCAATTCTCAGCTATTTCTTCCCATGAAAGCGCCGTTCCGCGTTGTTTTTCAGCAACGCCCGACACGCCGCATATTTCTTCATAAACCTGACGAAAACCCTGGTCGATTATCAACCGCACTTTACGCTCGTAACCTTCATCAGCCAACGCTTCACTGGCGAACGCCTCTACCGTTCGCACAAACGGCGCGGCATCGAGCAAACGAACCGCACGCTTGATCGTCAAAATCGGCCGTTCTCGCTGATATTCCTCGATCTCATACCGCTCACGATCCAGACGCACACTCCAACTACGCCCCAACGGCTCCACAAAATCTCGCCGTTCATACGCACCTGTCTGACGCTCTTTCAAAAAACGGCCATAATTCGCATCAGCATCAACTTCCACGTATTCGTCCAACTGTCGCTCGATTTCACGCTCTGCACCAAAACCAATCTGCACCGCCGAAATCCGCACATCATCCACAGCCCCCTCACGCGAAGTTAATGTCAGCAAAGCCGCGCCTGACGCACTGGCCGCAATTTCCAACCGCAGTTCGCGATGCTCCGGAAAACGCACGCCTTCAACCTCTCCCCTGGCCATCGCTGTCAATTGCGGCCATAAAAGCTCGATCACAGTCGCTGTCAAAACCAGCCGTCGATTACGCTCCGCATCGTGACTAAAAACGATCGGATACACGCTCGATGTATGCTGCCCACCACCCACCAGCTCATCAAATACCAGAGCCAGGTCCAGCACGACCTCTCGCTTGCCAAATAGGCGCGCGCGCCGAACACGTACATCGCCCCCCCCGACGCCACGCCCACGCAAGCCGATTTCGGCGCGCTCCAGATCAAAATAAAAGGCGATTCGGCCACTTGCATCAACCGCCGGCGCTTCCCCCAAAAACGCCTGCCTCAAGCGGTCAACCATTGTTTCACCAAGGCCTACCCAGTCGTAAGCAACCACCCGGTTTGCAAAAGCTCTATCCGACGCCTCAAGCTTATCCAACTCTTCGCTCAGACGACTTCCACCACCATACGCTTGTTGTAGCTTCGCAAGACGACGTCTAAATTCAACATCTTTTTTACGCAATAGCTCCAGTTGTTCGCCAACCAGCTCATCAATATTAACCAAGATATCGCTTCTCTAAATGTGCTTTAAAATACGACGCATCCAGCTCCGAGCCGGTCGCATCCTTCAATAACTCATCCGTCGATACCAATGACGCACGCGCATGTACATGCTCGCCCATCCAGCGCATCAACGGTCCAAAATCACCACGCTCAAGCCCCGGCTTCACATCACTATCGTGTGCTTCCGCACTCTGGAAAAGCTGTGCCGCCGTCATCGCTCCAAGTGAATACGTCGGAAAATAACCAAACGATCCGTCCATCCAGTGAATATCCTGCATGCACCCGTCACGATCATCAGGCACATCCACTCCCAACAACTCCTTCATCCCCGCCCGCCACGCTTCCGGCAAATCCTTGATCGACAACGCACCACTGATCATTGCCTTCTCAAGCCGATAGCGTAAAATCACATGTGCCGGATACGTAACCTCATCGGCCGATACCCGAATAAGTCCACGTTTTACCTGCGTTACGTGCCGATACAAATTATCCGATTCCCACGCCGGACCACTCTTGCCAAACTTCTCACGTAGCAACGGCGCCAGATACCGCACAAACTCCGGACTACGACCCGCCTGCATTTCCACCAAAAGCGACTGGCTCTCGTGTATGCTCATTCCACGAGCTTTCCCCACCGGCTGATAACGCCACGCCAACGGCAAGCCCATCTCATAAAGCGCATGCCCGGTCTCATGTAAAACGCCCATCAAACTCCGCAGAAAATCAGTCTCGCAATAATTCGTCGTTATCCGCACATCATCCTGCACGCCGCCGCAAAACGGATGCAGACTGACATCAAAACGCCCCTTGTTGAAATCAAACCCGAGCGTATTCATCAGCTCCACACCCAGCTCGCGCTGCAACGCCACAGGAAACGGTCCACCCAACGCAATCGCGGCCGGCAAACTCGCTTGACGATCCAGTACCGCCTCCAGAAATCCCGGCAAAAACTCCGCCAGATCATCAAAGATCACATCGATCTTTGCAGACGAACCGCCCGGTTCATACTGGTCCAAAAGCGCATCATAAGGTGAACACCCCAGCGCTTCAGCCTTAATCAATGCCTGCTCACGCGTCAGATCCAGCACCTCCTGCAAATGTGGCTCAAGACGCGCAAAATCATTCGCCGGTCGCGCCGTCCTCCACACCATCTCAGTCTCTGACCCTTTACGACTAATCCGCTCGACGAGATCCGCCGGAACCGCCGTCGCATGTAGCCAGCCCCGCTTAAGCTCCTCAAGATTCGCACGCTGCCACGCATCCAGAGACGTATCCCCATCCGCTTCCGCCAGCGCATCGCCCTGCCACGCCTCGGTTTTCAGCTCATGAAAAATCCCACGCAACGCCGCAATCTGCTCCGAACGTCCTGGACTTCCACCCGCCGGCATCATCGTCGATGAATCCCAGTGCAATACCGAAAGCGCCTCGCCAACACGTCCCAGTTTCATCCGATGTTTTTCAAGCTTTTTATATGCACTCATAACCGCTGGTATCCTTAATTATAGAGGTCCGATTTTATCATCTCGCAATTCACTCGCCGGACTTTCGTCGATACAACGAAGTCTGGCAAGACGCTCGCCCTTATTATTTATGTTATAAACGCTCTCACACCTTCAACGAACCCGACGTTCGAGGCTTATTCGATGCTTAAAGATTTCTTGAAAGCCCCATTACGTCACGTATATTTTGGACCTCGCACACAGGGTGCAAAGCCCGGAATCTGTTGCAATCAAGCGTCCAAACAACCTCCATACCCCGCCTATTCGTTCATTAGCCCCAAGATTTCCCCCAACAGAACAGTCACGATCTGATAATTCAATCCCCCAAAATCGCTCCCCCACTACCAATTTACCGTGTCAACTCAAAGCAGCCCTACGAAACACACAATCCGGGCCATGCACACAGGGTGCAAAGCCCGGAATCTGTTACCACACAACGTCCAAACTACCCCCATGCCCCGTTTTTCGAATTCGACATCTCAAAATTTCACGATCAAAACAATCACGCTTCCAACTCCACAAAGCCAACAAAAAGCCCCCTCCAAAAAACACACAATCCGGGCCTCGCACACAGGGTGCAAAACCCGGAATCTGTTACCATCAAACGTCCAAACAACCCTCACACCCCGATTTTCACTTCACCCAGCCCCAGATTCTTCAATCAATAAATGCCGAGTCTTCCCCTCGCAAATCCAACACTCCCTGCACCATCCCCTCCTCAAAAAAGCCATCCTCCCCTACCCCATCAACCTCCAACAACATCGACTGCTTCGTCCGCGGCTTTCGCTTCCTCCGCGGATGATGCACCGTCGACGAATCAAACGTCTTCCACTCATTATACCGCACAGCAGGATCCGGCCCCGCAAAAACCTGCACCGCCACAAGCGGCTCACTCCCAACAATAAAACTCACTTCCCCATCCGCAGGAATATACACAGCCATATTCGGCCCGATGATATAACTCTGTCCATTAACCGTCAGGACGCTACTCCCCTCTATAATATACAGATACTCTTCGGTCGCCGTTCGCCTGGGCGCGACCTGCGCACGCGGCTGCAAAATCAGCTTGCCAAGATAAGCATTTTGCCCGCGCGCTAACAAAACCACGCGCACAAGTCCTTCATCATCGATCTTATGAACGGCGCGCGTGTCATGAACCACGCGCACCCGCTCACCCTCCACATCCGCGGTTGCAGTCGCGACGCCAGCCTTGCCCACAATCCCCGAACTCAGAAATCCCAGAGTCAGAAATCCCAGAACAAAACCGAACACCACACCCGAAAACCAACTTCTTTCCAGCATTTACCGCTCCACAACTTCACAACCACTCGCTCACTCGCACTTCGACTGAACATTTCCTGTTCATACATCTTTTCGATTCGCACTCGTTTCCTACCAACCTCCAAACGCACGCACCGTGGAGCGAGGCGTCAGCCTCAGCGGAACGCGTCGGGTTGTGTTAGCCCTCGGCGTTAGCCGATGGGTGTGACGCCTCACACAACCCAACCCCTCTACAAACCACGCCTCACACCTGTTTTTTATTATTTAACAACAACCTTTTCACTTGATGTCCGACCAAAGGTCTCCGGATGATACATCTCCTCGGCCTTGGCCGGCGGCGCGATAAACTCACCCGGCGTCGTCGCACGCGCAAAATAGGTATAGGTCTGAACGCCGCCCCACACCAGTGACGAAAACGCTTCGACACGCTCATCACGCATATTTTGATGCTCGTACCACGTGCCCATCCACCACCAATATCCTGGCCGCGAACCACTCGAAGAGCCTGCATCCGCCGGCAATGTAGTCGTCGCAAGCGCCGAATTCAACGGCTCAAACCCGGCCGGCAAATAATCCACAAGCGCTACATGATAACGACGCGCAGGCGCTGCCATCGTCAACGTAACCTTCACGCGAGCACCGGCTTTCACTTCCCAAACGCCATCCTCGCGCCGCTTCACATCGCCCGCATCATCCACCGATTCATACAAGCGCTCGACCGCAAACCCATGATCCGCAGGCTTGAGCATCAAGCTCTTCGGCGCATAACGCATTCCCAGACGATAATACATGCGACCCTTACCATCTTTTTGAATCGCGAAATCGGTTTTACCATCCTGCTCCGCAAGATACGCCATCGGCACATCCACGTGAAAACGCTCGGTCGTCCGACCCTTAAACCCATGCTCGCCGACAAACTGCTTCCCAAGCCACGCGCGCGCCACAAAATTCGGCACTTCCTTCTCATAAACCCGGAAATAATGCTCCAGCGCCAACAGAACAAACACGTTATCCTGCGTCGATCCCCACTGCCCCTTTGAGCGGTGACCAAGCAATCCGCGCACAAGTTTCGGAATCAAATCGCTCTTCGGATTGGCCGCGATCAAGGCATCCAACAAAACACCATCCGAGCGCCGCGATGTATAAAGCATATACCAGCCCGAATCACCGTAATCGCTTCTAAACTCAGCCGTCGCAGCCGTTTCCTCAACCCGATTATTCAAACTCTTCAAGATCTCCGCACGACCCGCAGCAAACTCAGGATCCGTAGCCAGAACCGCCAATATCCAGCCCTGCGCCTCAAGCGTCAGCTCTTTCAAGCCAGCCTTCGCATACAACGCACGCGTCCCAGCCAGATCCGGCTTTCCACCAACCGCACGCACATACTGCGCATAAGCCATCAGTGCATATTTTGCCCGTGGACCATAAAACGTCGGAATATTCGCCTCAATATTGACCAGATACTGCTCCGAGCGCGTCATCAACGACGCCGGAATCTCGTAGCCCATCTTCTGAGCGCGCCGCAAACCATGCGACACATGAATACTCACAAACGGATACGATTTTTCTCCATAACTCCAGAATCCAAACCCGCCATCCGAGTTTTGCAATCGCTGTAAAAGCTCCAGATCTTCTGCCATCGACACCGCAATTTCAGCCGCCGTCGGCATACCTTCCGCCTCAAACGCCGTCAAAACATCACGCAACGCTGCAATCGCCAGCATCCGCGACGCAATCTGCTCCGCGAACATAAACGGATAATTAAGCAGCGAAATAAACGCGTCCGTCAGCGCCTGCAATTCGGTCGATGACGTCGTCAACTCAAGCCCGCCAAACTGCTCAAACACACCGCCTGGCATCGCAACCGGCTGCACAATCGTGCTCGATTTGTCGATTTCACCATACGTCGCAAACGCTTCCGTCGTCGCCGGCGTATAAACAGGCAACTCAAACATCGTCGCATCCGCCAACAGACCCGAACTCACGCCGACCTGAAAACGCGCAATTCCCGCACTTTCAGTCCTTGCCTTAAACCGAACTTCAACCCGGTCATTGGCCGCAACCGTAACCTTCGCACCCGGCGTCTCCAAAAACGTAACGTTCGTGCCACGAACCGCGACCTCAACCTCCATCGCCTTATCCGTCTGGTTTTGAACCACCACAGGAAGCTCAAACACATCCCCAAAGTTCAAGAACCTTGGCGCCGACGCACGAACCATCAACGGCAAACGCACAACCATCGACGACTCGTCCGTGCCAAAATCATGCTTGCCCGAAAAAGCCACCGCCATCACCCGATAACGCGTCAGGTTATCCGGCAATTTGAACTGAATTTTCGCTCGCCCTTCCTTATCCGTCCGAATCGTCGGCTCAAAAGCCGCCAGCGCATCAAAATTCTCACGCATCGCAATCGCGCCGTCGGCACCACCCTGATCCGCACCCGACTTCTTATTCTCCATCATCGGCGCAGACTTCGCCATCATCGGCGACGGTGCCTCGGGCGGCATCCCCCCGCCACCCCTGGAACTACCCAGGCTGTCCTTCATCATCACTTCTTCCGATTCCGAAGGCGTTTCCCCCTCCTGACCAATCGAATCCGGATCACTCAACAACACGTATCCACGATTTCGATACGTGTTCACCAACATCCCCCGATCCTGGTAAAACAACTCGATCGGATCCGCCAACTTGTAGCCCGACAATGCAAGCACTGCCTCATCGACCACAAACACCAGCAATTCACTGTCCGCCACGGCCTTGCCCGCATAATCGCGCACGACCACATCGACCTCCGCCATACTTCCCGGAGCCGACGCCGGCTGACCCGGCTTCACCTCAACCGCCAGCGTACGCGTCGATTTCGACATCGACAAATTCACAGCACCCGACGCAAAAGCGACCCGCTTTTTCAACTTTTCACTAACCTTGCCCGACGCATCCACGCGCCCCGCCTGCCCGTTCAAATCCACCTGCACATGCAAATTCGGCAAATAACCTGCAAGCATCGAAACCTTCAGCACATAACCAGGCTTCTCGATCACGATGCGCTCTTGCTTCAAAATCCCCTCACGACCATAAGTCACAAAACCCTCGGCCGGATAAAACGGCGACTGAACCAAAATCTCAGCCACTTCATCAATCGCATATTCTTGCTTATCCGCGATCAATACAACTTCCTCAAGCTCTACCCCACGCACCGGTTTTTGCTCGCCGCCCGAAACCCAACGCGTAAGTTCCGTCAGGTTTTTTCGACCGTTTGAATCCTCAACCGTCGCCCGAATCCTGTACGTCCCACCTTCCTTTGTCTCAAATTTACACAGCACTTCTTCCGCCTTCGACTCCACCTCACAGCGCTGTTCATCAACCGCCTCTTCCGCCCACTCGCCACGGGTCTGCTTCCACTTCAGGCGATGCGAAACCATCTCAATCGAGCGGCCCTCCAACAATTTCCCATCAATATCCGTAGCAATTGCCTGCATCTCAATCGGTTTGCCGCGCTCCACAAACATCTTATCCGAGCGCAAACCCACATACGCCGCCGCCGCATGAACCAACATCGACGTCTTCGCTTCCCACGTCTGACGATTCACATCCTGCACACCCGCAACAATATCCACACTCAACGGAAGTGGCTGCGAAAGCGAGCGAAACCCCATCAATACCGAGTCCTCACCCGCCATATCCGTCTTATTCGAATACTGAATCGTCTGCGAATCGCCAGAGTCCCAACCATGAAACACAGAGTGCCGAAATCCCCACCATGGCTGCCACTTCCCAAACACGTACTTGCCACGATTGGGAGGCGAGTAACTGCCCTCACGCGAAGTAATCATCCAATTCACTGGTGCTTCACTGAGCGCGCCACCCGCATAATACGCCGCGTTCACAACAACCCGAACATCCTCACCCAGCAAATGCGGCCCGTCCTCAACGCTTGCCGAAACCGCAAACTCCGGCCGGCGAAACTCCTGAATCTGAAAACTATGATGATGATCAGAACCCACCACACTGGACGGCTCGAGCTGAAATCTCACGTACGCATGCCCCAGATTAACACCGTCAGGAATCTCAAACTTGAAATCAAACCCGCCCGTTTTCGATACCTGCGCACTGCCTTCAGCGAACTTCGTGCCACGCGATTCCATGACTTCATAACGAACCGTTTTAGCACCCGAAGCCAGCCCGACATCACCTGTCGTTCCGCCTTCGATCAACCGCGTCCAACCCTTGATCCGAACCGACTCACCAGGCTTATACATCTGCCGATCATCGACCACATACCAGCGTAAATGGTCTTCCGTTTGCGGCACATACCAGGGCGATACGTGATTGCCATAACCATATTCATTGCCCGGCAACAACACGCTATCGGCGCCCTTACTGGCCACCAGATATCCCTGCGCGGCACTCACTTTCTTCACATCAAAACTTGCCAGACCGCTCTTTTCCGTCGCTGCAACCGCGGCCGTTTCACCCATTTTAATACTGACACCGGACAGCGGCTTCCCACTCTCCAACTCGCTGGCCCACGCACGCAAACCGCTCGGATCGAGATACGCATCCAACCCGATTTTCGTCGACTGAACCCACACTTTCATCGGCCAGCGATTGTATCGACGGTGCGACTGACTCGTCGAATCTTCCTCAACAGGCTCAATCTCCAAAATCACATGACCCAGACCGCTTTTATCCAGAGCCGGCGACAAATCAATCGCCGTTTCCGTCAACCGATCCGCCTCACCCGCTGGCTTTACAACCAGATCAATGACCTGCTTACCCGGCATCGACGCCTTGTTATGCCATGCGCTCGCTTGCACAAACGCCAACCAATCCGCAGTCGTTACCCTGTAACCCCGAACGCGAACCTCTTTTTGATTAACCGAATAAATCGAATACGTCGGCTTACCCGCCGGATCGATCACAACCAACGACTTGTCACCGGCCCCCAAAAACGGCTCCGCATGACCTACCGCAAAATCAAGCTCAATATCTTTGCCCAGCGTCTGCCCGAATCGATCACGCAGCCCGCTCAAAAGCGTCACTTTATACTTCGTGCCACCAAGCGT